>NZ_JBPBBA010000024.1:0-65856 GCF_050896395.1 Nioella aestuarii
CGCCCCTGACGTGCTCCATGCCCTTTTCTTCGATGTAATCCGCCAGGTCGCCAGCAATGTAGGACGAGCCGTTATCGATGAGCAGTCTGGGCTTGGCGACCACGGTTGCGCTGTCGCAGCCGGAGGCGGCGAGCGCCAGAACGCACATTCTTCGTGCGACATGAGGCCATGTACCAAACGGGTCTCTATCGTAGAGGCCCGCCTGAATCATACCTGAAACCCGTCTTCCAGGCTGCCGCAAAAAGTCTGGAAACTCGAAAGTATACGTCGGATTTGAACACGATACTTACGTTTCGTAAATCCGCGAGCCATCCGATCCAAAGATGAAGGAATCACCGATGGCATAGTCCAACCCAATGTCCTGATCTGCCTTGATACTATGTTGCCCGAAAAGGCGCAGCGTCACGGAGTGTCCGCTTTCCGTCGTCGCCAGAACGTTGGTGTCGCCCCCAAGATTTTCGACATGGGTCACGGTTGCCCGCAATCGGCCCTGATCCGTGATACGCAGATATTCTGGGCGAATACCGATGGTCTGGCCCTGTTCACCACCCAAGGTCTCGGCGGGCAGGAAGTTCATCGCAGGTGATCCGATGAACCCAGCCACGAACTGATTTGCGGGGTTATTATACAGCTCCATCGGGCTGCCAACCTGCTCCACTCGACCATCCCGCAGCACAACGATCTTGTCTGCCAGTGTCATCGCTTCGATCTGATCATGTGTGACATAGATCATGGAGGCGGCAAGGGTCCGATGCAGTCTGGCGATTTCCACACGGGTGTTCATCCGCAAGGCCGCATCAAGGTTGGACAGCGGCTCATCAAAGAGGAACAGCTTGGGCTGCCGTACCACGGCCCTGCCGATGGCGACGCGCTGGCGCTGACCGCCTGACAGTTCCGAGGGGCGGCGGTCCAGATATTCACCTAGCGACAGCATTCGCGCCGCTTCGGCCACGCGCTCCTCAATCACCTGTTTCGGTTGGCCTTCCTGCTTCAGCCCAAGCGCCATGTTCCCGCGCACCGTCAGATGCGGATAGAGCGCGTAGCTTTGAAACACCATGGCGATGCCACGTTTGGCAGGGGGGACGGTGTTCACCTCTTCGCCCGCAATTTCGACAGTGCCCGAGGTCGCATCCTCCAACCCCGCTATAACGCGCAACAATGTTGACTTTCCGCAGCCGGATGGGCCGACGAAGACGACGAATTCACCGTCCTCGACCTCCAGGTCGATGTCTTTCAAAACATGGACAGAGCCGAAGGACTTGTTGACATTTTTCAGGCTGAGGGCGGTCATGATTTGCGTTCCTTCAGGTCGATCGGTTTGCCGGTGCGAATGCTTTCATCTGCGGCAAGGCAGATGGCCAGCGATTGCACGGCGTCTGTCATGTGTCGGGTCAGGTCGATATCCTCGGCAATGGCGCGTAGCATGTAAGCCTGTTCGGCGGCGCACAGATCGTCATGACCGGGCTCGCCCTCCATCTCGATCAGCGTGTCGCCAGTGGGTCGGTGGACCAAAATACCGCCGACCTTGGTATGGCCGTCCACGTCGTCGGAGGAACCCTTGTTGCCCTCGGTGATCGACACGGCACCATTGGGGCTGACGATGTCTTTCACGAAGAAGGCAGTTTCCGACATCATCGGGCCCCATCCGGCCTCATACCAACCGACAGAGCCATCTTCGAAAATCACCTGGAACTGGCCATAATTGTACATGTCCGGCGCTATCTCGTCCGACAGGCGCAGGCCCATGCCATGAACGCGCACTGGGGCCGCGTCGGTGATCTGGCACATCACATCAACGTAATGCACTCCACAATCCACGATGGGGCTGGTGGTCTGCATGAGGGCCTTGTGCACTTCCCATGTCTCGCCCGTTGATTGCTGGTTCAGGTTCAGCCGGAAGACATATGGCCCACCAAGACCACGCGCCTCGGCAATCAGCCGCATCCATGACGGATGATGGCGCAGGATATACCCCACAACCAGTTTCCGCCTCTTGGCCTTGGCCGTGTCAACGACGCGCTGCGCTTCACTTACGGTCATCGCCAGCGGCTTTTCCACGAACACATGCGCACCAGCCTGCAACGCAGCGACGGCATAGTCCGCATGAGTATCCGTGTAGGTGGCAATGACGGCCAGATCGGGAGTCACATCGGCCAAGGCTGCGTGGAAATCGGTGAACACGGGATATCCCTGCAATTCCGGATGATCCGTTTGGCCAGACCGGTTCACCAAACCCACGATTTGCGCGTCGGGGTGACGGTGATGGGCCAGGGCGTGGCTCAGCCCCATATTGCCGAGACCTGCAATCAGAACACGGGTCATTTTCCACCCCCTTGCGAAGTCGAGGTCGGGACGGGCTTTCGAAAGCCCGTTGCGAAGCCGCGTCGACGCGGCTTGAAAGCGGTTTCGAAACCGCTTGGCAAAAGCCCGTTCGAACGGGCTTGCGGGTGGTTTGCGAGAACGTTCATTTCACCGCCCCCGAGGTGATGCCGCGGATCAGCTGGCGCGAGAAGATGACGTAGAGCACCATGACCGGCAGGATCGCCATGCCAAGCGCCGAGAGAACCGCGTTCCAGTCGGTGACGAACTGTCCGATGAAGACCTGGCTGCCAAGGGTCAGGGTCTTGGTTTCCTCAGCCGGTGCAAGGATCAGCGGGAACCACAGGTCATTCCAGATTGGGATCATGTTGAACACTGCCACCGTCGCCATGGCGGGCCGAACCAGCGGCAGCACGAGGCGAAAGAAGATCGTGTACTCACTAAGCCCATCAATCCGGCCCGCATTCTTCAAGTCATCTGACACCTGCCGCATGAACTCGCTTAGGATGAAGACCGCCAGCGGCAGGCCTTGCGCGGTATAGACGAGGATCAGCGCCCAAAGGGTGTTCACCAGCCCGGTGTTGACCATCATTTCCAAGATCGCGACGGTGCCGATGCGGATCGGGATCATGATGCCAAGGGCCAGATACAACCCCATAAGGGTGTTGCCTTTGAACCGGTATTCACTGAGTGCAAAGGCCGCCATCGCACCAAAGAGCAGGATGAAGAACAGCGACGCCACGGTCACGATCATCGAGTTCTGGAAGTAGCCAAAGAAATCACCCTGGTTGAAGACGGTTTCATACCCGACGGTGGAAAAGCTGTCGGCATCGGGCAGCGCCAGCGGTTCGCGAAAGATGGCACGGCGGGTTTTAAAACTGTTGATCAGGATCACGAAGACCGGGAACAGCGCGATGACCGTGTAAAGGATCAGGATGCCATGCGCGGCGGCGATGTTGACGGGGTTTCTGCGGGCCTTGTTCATGCTCTCATCCCCCTCAGAACTGATACCGGCGCATCCGGGTCTGGATACCGAAGAGGTAAATGCAGACCCCGATCAGGATGATCGCGAACATGGCACTGGCAATGGCGGACCCCATATGCGGATCACCCAGTTGCAGCTGGAAGCCAAAGAAGGTGCGGTACATGAAGGTGCCCAGAATATCAGTTGAGAAATCCGGCCCCGCCAGCGCGCCTTGCGCAGCATAGATAAGGTCGAAGGCGTTGAAGTTGCCCACGAATGTCAGGATGGAGATAATCCCGATGGACGGCAGGATAAGCGGCAGTTTGATCTTCCAGAAGGCCGCAGCCCCGGTGATGCCGTCGCATTCGCCTGCCTCCAGAATCTCCTCCGGGATCGACAGCAATGCGGCATAGATCAGCATCATCGGGATGCCGACGAACTGCCAGACGGAGATCAGCGCCAGCGTGGTCAGCGCAGTGCTTTCCAGCCCCAGCCATGGCAGGAAGAAAGCGTCAAGACCGACCGCATCCATCATGCCGGGCGCAATGCCCCAGATGGGTGACAGGATCAGCTTCCACGCGAAACCAACGATCACGAAGCTCAGAATCGTGGGCACGAAAATGGCGGTGCGATAGAGCGCGGCAAAGCGCAGGCGCGGGTGGCTCAGGATCGCGGCCAGAAGAATGCCGATAGGGTTCTGAACCAGCATGTGAATGAGGAAAAACCAGAAGTTGTTGCCAAGCGCATTCCAGAAGGCATCGGACCACAGCGGATCCCCGAACAGGGTGCGGAAATTGTCCAACCCGACAAACACGCGTGTCCGGTCGACCTCGTCGAACAGGGCCAGCCTCAGAGTGTTGAAGAGTGGGATGATCATGATCGCCGTGTAGACCAGCACCGCAGGGGCGAGGAACACGAGGATATGCCATCTGATCGGGGGTTTGCGCATCACGGCCTCCGGTGACTTGAGGTCCGGGCAGCACGAGGCCGCCCGGATAATTTGCAGCAGGGGAGGTTACTGCTGCGGTTCGTACCAGCTGGCCAGACCAGCTTGCAGGCGGGCGCCGGCCTCTTCCGGGGTTTCAGCCCCGCGGATCACCTGGGCGGATGCGTTCCAGGTGTCGTTTTCAAGGTTTGGAGTTCCGCGCGACAGGATCTGGTAGGTGGAGCGAATGGTGGAGTTACATTCACCCCGCCAGGACACAAATTCCTGCGCCAGCGGGTCTTCCATTGCCACGTCGAAGTTCGACAGCGAGAAGAAACCAGGCAGGGCGTTGGCGTAGATCGTCGCGAACTCTTCCGAGCCGACCCATTCCAGGAAGGTGCGCGCTGCTTCGGCATTGGGCGATGCCGGGTTCAGACCGATGGCGATGTCGGTGTGATCCGAGATGTAGCATTCATCGCCCGCATTCGGCACCGGCGGCGGGAAGGCCCCCATGGCGAAGTCAGCCTGCGCGTTGAAGCCGGTGATTTCCCACGACCCGGCGGGATAGATCGCCGCGCGGCCAAGGGTGAACAGGTTCTGGCTGTCAGGATAGGTCTGTGCCTCGAACCCGCGGCCCAGATACTGGCCCCAACGGGCAAGCTGGCGATAGGGGGCAACCCATGCCTCGTCTGTCAGTGATTGTTCACCCGCGATCAGGGCAAGACGGCCTTCTTCACCGCGCCAATAGTTCGGGCCGATATTGTTATAGCCCATCGTGGCCGCTTCCCACTGGTCATTAACGCCCATGGCCATCGGGATGTATCCGCCATCTTCCTCAATCGCGTCGAGCACGGCGAAGAATTCGTCCACAGTGGTGGGTTCTTCCAGGCCAAGCTCAGCAAAGGCGTCTGCGTTGTAGATGAAGCCGTGGATCACGGAGGCCATCGGAACGCAGAACGTGGCAGAGCCGTCATCGGTCTGCCAGGCGGATTGCGCCACGGAGGAGAAGTTGGACATTGCGTCCAGATCGCTCAGATCGGCAAGGTGGCCGGCTTCATATAGTGCCAAAGACGCATCGAACGGACGGCAAGTGATCAGATCACCGGCAGAGCCTGCCTCCAGTTTGGAATTCAGCACCGCGTTGTATTCCGCCGGGGCAGACGGGGTGAATTCCACGTGGATGCCGGGATTATTGGCCTCAAACGCGGGGATGATCACATCCTGCCACAGCAGAAGGTCATCGTTGCGCCAGCTTTCGATGGTCAGGGTGACATCCTGGGCCGAGGCGACGGTTCCCGCCAGAATGGTTGTCGCCAGAAGGCCGGCGCCGAGTTTTTTCATGGACATTTTGTTTTCCTCTCTGTGGTCCTGGTAAAAGCCCGCTTCTCAGGCGTGGCTGTGCAAAGCCGCCATTGCGGCACGAAGTCGGCCGTCTGCTTTTGTCAGCAGATTTTCGGCCAAAGTCAGATTTGGGGCACCCATGGCCAGCAGAACGGCGGGCTTAACCCGGCCCTCTGCTTTTGCCAGGGCTTCGATCGCATCCGCGTGCGGCACCGAGGCGATATCGGCCACCATGCGGGCAGCGCGGTCTCGCAGCTTGTCGTTATCGGCATACAGATTGACCATCATTCCGTCATGCACATGGCCCAAGGCCACGCCCATGATCGTCGACATCATATTGAGCGCCGCCTTCTGCGCCGTACCGGCACCCATCCGTGTAGAGCCAGAAATGACCTCTGGCGGAGTCGGCAGGCAAATGGCCACATCTGCCAGCTCCAACAGCGGTGTGTCCGGGTTGTTCGCGATGCAGATCACATGGGCCCCACGGTCGCGCGCAATCGCGGCGATTGTCAGGGGATATGGGGTGCGGCCAGAGGCGCTGAGCAATATGACCGCGTCACCCTTACCGATGATGGCCGCCGCGTTTTGTGCCTCTTGCGCGTCATCCTCGGTATCGCCGGGCATTGCAGAGCTGGTAGGGATACCGCCAGCCATCAGGATGCGGGTTCGTTCCGGCGGCAACCCGAAGGTGCCGGCCAGTTCACAGGCATCCGCCATCGCCATAAGGCCGGAAGACCCGGCTGCGGCGTAGACAAGCTGCTGGCCTGCGCGCACGGTCTGGGCCATCAGCTGACCGCCGCGCGCGATCTCTGCGGTGGCGCCAGAAACCGCCCGCAGCGCATCAAGCTGACCAGACAGAAGAACGGCGCCGATCTCCTCAACCGGGCGCATATCCAGCCCACGGGCTGAAGTATGCAGGTCTTCTGTCTTGCGCTGAGGCATGTGATTCCCCTTTCTGACGATGAAAGATACCATTTACGTACCTTTTAGCCAAGAGGGAATATTTCAGTCCTTTTTTGGCACTGTTTGGTACCATATTTTGGATACCACCCCTAGAAATGCCTCAAAAGGTATTGTAATGGTTTCTCCATGGAACGAACCAAGTCAAACCTCGTGATCGGCGTTGATGGTGGTGGCAGCAACTGCCGCCTTGCCCTGGATACAGGCTCGCATGTGCATGAGGTCAAAGCCGGGTCAGCCAATGTTTCAACCGACCTCCACGGGGCTTTGGCCACCCTGCGCAACGGGCTTGAATCCCTTGCGGAATCTGCCGGGATGACCCTTGACGATCTGCGTATGGCGCGGACCTACCTCGGCCTTGCAGGTGTTGTCAGTCCGGCGATTGCCGAGACGGTGGTGAAAGCTCTGCCCTTGGACAATGCCGTGGTGGAGGATGACCGAATCGCTGCCGTTGTCGGAGCGCTCGGGCAGGACAGTGGTGCGGTCATCGGCATCGGCACCGGATCTTTCCTCGCGCGTCGATCTGCTGGCGGGATCGACCTGATCGGCGGTTGGGGGTTCGTTTTGGGTGACGAGGCATCGGGCGCCGACCTGGGCCGCAAGCTGCTTGCCCGCGCATTGCATACCGCCGATGGTCTGACCCCAGGTTCCGTGCTCACGTCCGAAGTCCTAGACGAGATGAACGGCCCCGCCGGGATCGTCGGCTTCGCTACGACAGCAAAGCCGGTGGACTTTGCCCGCTTCGCACCGCGCATTGTGGAAGCGGCCGGGAATGGGGATGCGATTGCCCACAAGCTGATGAGCGAAGGGGCCGCCTACATCCTGGCTGGTCTTGACCGGCTTGGCTGGCAGCGAGCGGAGAGGCTCTGCCTGATCGGCGGGCTGGCTCAGCAGTATCGCGCGTTTCTTCCTGCCCAAGTGTCCGAAGCGCTCACCGATCCTGATGATAGCGCATTGGGGGGGGCCTTGGCGCTGGCCCGGAAGATGCCAGAAACCGGAGGCGCGGCATGAAGATCACCGATTATCTCAAAGACGATGGCTGGCTCGATCAAGTTGCGGGTCCACGCTATGTGCAGCTGCGCAAGAGAATCGAGAGGGCGATGGAACCCGATGTTGGCATTCTGCCTCCGGGCGCATCCTTGCCTTCAGAAAGAGAGATTGCCTCGCTGACCGGGCTGTCTCGCGTCACCGTGCGCAATGCGATTCAGGCGCTGGTAGAGACCGGGACAGTTGTTCAGCGACAGGGATCCGGCACATTCGTTACCGAAAAGGCGCAGAGGGTCGAACAATCGCTATCCCACCTGACCTCGTTCTCCGAGGACATGGCCCGGCGCGGTATGCAGTCTACCTCTGTATGGCTGGAACGCAGTGTCTGCCTGCCATCACCCGAAGAAACCATCGCACTGGCACTATCGGCCAATGACTCCGTCTCGCGCATCTCACGTCTGCGCATGGCGGACGATCGGCCCATGGCCATCGAGCGTGCTGCGCTGCCCGTCGATATTCTACCCAATCCGATTGCCGTCTCATCCTCGCTCTATGATGTGTTGGAACGGGACGGGAACCGACCGGTGCGGGCCATCCAGAAGATTTCGGCCATCAATCTTTCCAAGGACGACGCAGACCTGCTTGGCGTTGCCGAAGGGGCTGCGGGACTGCGGATTGAGCGCGTGTCCTACCTACGCTCGGGCCGGGTCGCAGAATTCACAAAATCCATCTATCGCGGCGATGCCTACGATTTCGTAGCAGAGCTGCGCCTGTAGCAAAGGCAAACCGACCATGACCGATCATTCCACTCAGATGCGCAGGGAGATCCTTGAAATCCCACATGTGGTCGCCCGCCTGGTAGCCGAGAAGTCGGCCAGTATCGCTGCGATTGCTGAGGCCGCCCGCGCCGCCGATCCCCGGTTCGTGGTGACTGTGGCGCGTGGGTCATCAGACCATGTCTGTACCTTTCTGAAATATGCGATCGAGCTGGAACTTGGTCTGCCTGTCGCGTCCATAGGGCCGTCTGTTGCCTCGATATATGGGGCTGATCTGAAGCTTGCGGGCGGGCTGTGCCTATCGGTATCGCAGTCGGGCAAAAGCCCCGATATCGTCGCGATGGCCAAGGGGGCGGGCAAGGGTGGTGCTCTAACGGTTGCGATCACCAACGATCCCACCTCGCCCCTCGCACAGGCCTCGGCCCACACAATCGACATTTTCGCTGGCCCCGAACGCAGCGTCGCGGCGACCAAGACCTTCGTGACCTCTGCCGTCTCCGGCCTGTTGCTGCTGGCCCACTGGTCACGCAATGATGCGCTGCTTGCCGCCCTGACGGACCTGCCCTCCCATTTGGAGCACGCGGCAGAACTTGACTGGCCGGACCTGCGCCGCAGCATCGGGCAGAAAAGATCTCTCTTTACCCTCGGTCGCGGTCCGTCCTGGGCCATGTCCAACGAAGCGGCGCTCAAGTTCAAGGAAACCTGCCAGATTCATGCAGAAAGCTATTCTGCTGCAGAGGTGCTGCATGGCCCGGTTTCCATCGTCGAGGAAGGGTTCCCCGTGCTGTGCTTTGCCGTTGGTGATGCGGCGGAATCCTCTGTCGCAAGAGTTTCTGACGATCTGGCCGAAAAAGGCGCAAGCGTCTTCCTGACGTCCGATCTACCCTCTGGCGCAAAGCAATTGCCGCATGTGCGCACGGGCCACGCCCTGACAGATGCCATTGCCCTTATGGTGTCCTTCTACACGATGGTAGAGCGGGTCGCGGCAGATCGGGGTATCAACCCGGATACCCCGCGCCATCTGCGCAAAGTGACGGAAACCGTATGACAGAGAATCGCACAGCCTATTTATGCCCCCGTATATTCGATGGCTCGGCGTTCCACATGGAAGGCGCGCTGCTCGTTGACGGTGGTCGGGTTGTTGGAATTGTTCCCATCGGCGATCTGGACGACGCCATTCCGCGCCATGTCCTTACCGGCGGCATCCTCTCACCGGGCTTCGTGGACCTACAGGTAAATGGCGGTGGTGGGGTCATGCTGAATGACGACCAATCTGTTGACGCTCTGCGCCGTATCTCCAAAGCACATGCCACACTTGGGGCCACTTCCATTTTACCAACGCTGATCACGGACAGCCCCGAGAAAACCGTGGCTGCCATCGATGCAGTTGAAGCTGCCATCACGGCAGATATTCCCGGCATCATCGGACTACACCTGGAAGGCCCGCATCTGTCGGTGGCCCGAAAGGGTGCGCATGAGGCGCGGTTCATCCGGCCAATGACGGATCGAGACCTTGCCATTCTGACGGAGGCAGCGCGCCGGTTGCCGGTGCTGAAGATGACCGTCGCCGTCGAAAGCGTGACGCCCGCGCAGATCCGGCAACTGACGGATGCTGGGTTGATCATCTCGCTTGGGCATACCGAGGCAAGCGCCGCCCAGGCGAAAGAAGCAGCCGCCGCCGGGGCCACTTGTGTGACCCATCTGTTCAACGCGATGAGCCAGCTAGGCAACCGGGAACCGGGCCTGGTGGGCACGGCTCTATCTCAACCAAATCTGTCCGCAGGCTTGATCGCGGACGGCATTCACGTACATCCCGACAGCATCGGCATCGCGCTACGGTCCAAAACGGGACCAGGGTCGATATTTCTGGTCAGCGACGCAATGGCTGTTGCTGGATCGGATCTGCAGGAGTTCAGGCTTGGCACACGCCGCGTGCTGCGGACAGATGGCAGGCTGACACTGGAAGACGGCACTTTGGCGGGGGCCGATCTGGATCAGTTGACCGCTATACGCAATCTGATCCGATGGGGCTTTGCCGATCATGCAACTGCGCTGGCCATGGCAACCACTGCCCCCGCCGCTGTCATAGGTGAAACCGGTCGTCTGGGATGCCTTGGTCCTGGCACGTGGGCGGATTTCGTACATTTCGATCCAGGCGGCTCGGACCCGGCCTCCGTCTGGCTGAAAGGGACCCGATTGACTGGCGCATAGCCAGGTCGATGCCAATTGACCGGATGCAATTGGCAAGCCATCCCCAAGTTGCCTATCTTCGTGAAAAGTGACATGAACCCCGCCTACAGGACCATTGCACCTGCTGCCCGGCCTGCGATTGATCAGGGGAAGACGATGACGATCCATCTTTACAAGAACGATCTGCCCGACGGGCTGGAGCTTGGTCCTGTTGTGGCAATTGATTGCGAAACAATGGGTCTGAACCCGCATCGCGACCGGTTGTGCCTCGTGCAGATGTCGGGCGGGGACGGCCATGCACATTTGGTTCAGGTAGAAAAAGGGCAGACCCAAGCCCCAAACCTTGCGCGGATGCTGGAAGACCCTGATGTGCTGAAGCTGTTCCATTTCGGCCGCTTCGATATCGCCGCTATGTATCATGCTTTCGGTGCGCTGGCGGCGCCGGTCTTTTGCACCAAGATCGCCTCCAAGCTGGTGCGCACCTACACCGACCGGCACGGATTGCGGAACCTGTGTCAGGAGCTTCTGAATGTAGACATCTCCAAGATGCAGCAAAGCTCGGACTGGGGGGCATCGAAGCTGACCGATGCGCAGATGACCTATGCCGCGTCTGACGTGCTGTACCTTCACCGGCTGAAGGAGATCTTTGAAACCCGGTTGGAACGCGAAGACCGGACCGAGATTGCGCAGGCTTGTTTCGATTTCCTGCCCACCCGCGCCAAGCTGGACCTAGCGGGTTGGCCAGAAATCGACATCTTCTCGCACTGAGGGGACGGGAATGGCCGCACCCAACACCTATTCACGGGTCGTTTCCTGGGTGAAGGTGATCCTTCCGCTGGTGGCACTTGCGTTGCTGTCGACGCTGTTCATGTTTTCCCGAACACCGGACCCCAACCGCGCCATTCCTTTCGCGGATGTAGACGTCGAAGCATTGGCCCGCGAACAAAGCCTTGGCCATCCACGCTTTGCCGGCACCATGTCGGATGGGCGCGAAGTCATCTTTACGGCCGCACGCGTGGTGCCACGTCTATCCAATCCCAACATGTTGGATGCGGAAACGATTGAGGCCCGCATCGATCTGAACGCAGAGTCCATCTTGCTGATCGTGGCGGGAGAGGGTCTTTTTGACTTGCGCAACGAAGCCGCAGATTTGGGCGGGGAAGTGCAGTTGACCACCTCTACCGGGTTTCGGCTAAACACCGAGATCCTGCATTTTGACATGGGCACTTCCAGCGCCGATGCGCCCGGCGAGGTGGAGATAACAGGCCCCGGTCTGACCCTTTCAGCGGGATCCATGCGAATCAGCGTTGTTGATGGAAACGACGTTGTCCTTTTTAATGACGGGGTTCGGGTGCTATACGAGCCCGGAAGTTAACGGAGCTTTCATGCGCGCCTTTCTCATCGCCCTATGCCTGGCCAGCCTTTCCGCCCTGCCGATCTCGGCGCAAACCTCTATCGGGTTTGGCGGTGTTTCGCACGATTCCAACCAACCGATCGAGGTGACATCCGATAGCTTGCGGGTAGATCAAACCACTGGAAACGCGGTGTTCTCCGGGAATGTCGTGGTAATCCAGGGGGATCTGAGGATGGCCGCTGGCGAGGTTTCGGTGATCTACGGAACCTCGGACGCGCAACAAGTCCAAGAGGTGCTGGCCACAGGCGGAGTGCTAATTACCCGTGGTCAGGATGCTGCCGAAGGCGCACAGGCGGAATATTCGGTGGAAACCGGCCATGTGTTTCTGTCAGGCGATGTTCTGGTCACGCAAGGGCGCACAACGATCGCCGGAGACCGGCTGAATATCGATCTCAACACCGGAAACGGGACCGTTGAGGGTCGGGTGCGCACCATCCTGCAACCTGCGGGGCAGTAATCCATGGCGGACCGGCCCGATCTTGTGATGGAACAAGGCCAACAGGGCCTGCGCGTTACCAATCTGCGCAAAAGCTACAAGCGTCGCCCGGTGATCCGCGACGTGACGATGACGTTGGACCGGGGCGAGGTTGTGGCGTTGCTCGGACCCAACGGGTCGGGCAAGACCACCTGTTTCTATTCCATCGCAGGGCTTGTGGCACCCGAGGGCGGCAAGGTCATTCTGGATGGTCAGGACATCACCTACCTGCCGATGTATCGCCGCGCCAAGGCGGGCATTGGTTATCTGCCACAAGAAATGTCCATCTTTCGCGGCCTGACGGTCGAGGAAAACATCACAGCGATTCTCGAAGTGGTCGAAAAAGACCGCCATAAGCGCCATGAGCGGCTTGAAGAACTTCTGTCGGAATTTTCCATTACCCATCTGCGTGCAGCCCCGGCGCTGTCCCTTTCCGGGGGCGAACGTCGCCGGGCCGAGATCGCCCGCTGTCTCGCCTCGAACCCTCGCTATCTGTTGCTCGATGAGCCCTTCGCAGGTGTTGACCCAATCGCCGTTGCGGAAATTCGTGCACTGGTATCCGACCTTAAAAAACGGGGCATTGGCGTGCTGATCACGGATCACAACGTTCGCGAAACGCTGGAAATCGTGGACCGCGCCTACATCCTGCATGACGGCACGATGTTGATGAGTGGCACCGCCGAGGAAGTCGTAAGAGATGAAAACGTGCGGCGGGTCTATCTGGGCCACAGTTTCCGCATCAGTTGATCTTCGCTGCAATCCCGATCACAGCGAGTTGCCGTTGACAGACCGCCCCGATTCAGCGCCAAATAGGGGGGATGTACGAAAGCGTTTCCGATTTTGCACTGCACATCGCCGGACCCACCGGGCGGACGAATGCAAGCAAATATCAGGGGCGCTTTTTCGTTACATCGCTGCACTGACCAACGGCCGATCGGGGACCATCCCCGCGTCGGTCGTTCGCATTTATGGAGGTCCTATGCGCTACCAGATCAGCGGAAAACAAATCGATATCGGCGACGCTCTGCAAACCCATGTAAAGGATAGTCTTGGCGCCGTCGTGGAAAAATACGCTGAACGCCCGACGGATGCGAATATCGTATTCTCGCGCAGTGGCCATGAGCATGTCTGCGAAGCCACGATCCATCTGTCGACCGGTCTGACCGCATCGGCAAAGGCCGCAGACCATGAAATCTACGCATCTTTTGACCAATGCTGCGAGAAAATGGAAAAGCAGCTGCGCCGTTATAAACGCCGCCTGAAAGACCATCACATCAAGCGAGCAGAGCCCGTTGAAACTTTCGCAGGTTCCTCGTATATCCTCGCGGGCTCGGACCATGGGGATGAGGACGAACCGGATTCGCTGCAGCCGATGATCATCGCCGAGATGGAGACGAAAATTCCGTCCCTATCGGTTGGTGAAGCGGTGATGCAGATGGAAATCTCAGGCTCGCCTGTTCTTATTTTCCGCAACGAGGGACACGACGGGTTGAATGTGGTCTACCGCCGCGACGATGGGAATGTCGGCTGGATTGATCCCCGCTAACTGAAACAACCGGGACCGGGCAAATGCGCGGTCCCAACACCGGGACATTTTCATGGATCTTGCGTCACTATTGCGCCCACAGTCGGTTCGTATCATCGCCGATGTCAGCAGTAAGAAGAGACTGATTCAAAGTGTGGCGGATATCGCCGCGCCATTGACTGACCTTTCAGTAACCGATGTCACCTCGGCCCTGCTGGAACGCGAAAGCCTTGGACCGACTGGATTCGGCAAAGGCGTCGCCCTACCCCATGCGCGGCTTCCTGGCCTGACCGCCGTGGAAGGCGTGTTTATCAAGCTGGACCGCCCCGTTGATTTCGACGCCGTGGACCGACTGCCTGTTGACCTGATCTTTGCGCTTTTCGCACCCGAGGAATCCGGCACCGAGCACCTCAAGGCGCTCGCGCTGGTATCACGGACCCTTCGTGATCCGGCCCTGTGTGAAAAGCTGCGCTCCAATTCGGACCCGGCCACTCTGCACACGCTGCTCACGGAAACCCGTGCAACGCAGGCGGCTTAAGGTTCCCACGTCTGGAAGCCAAAATTCAGGAAATCCTTGCGATAGATGTCGAAGATCAATGAACTGATCTCGGCATCATAGATCTCTTCCAGCGGAAACGGCTCCTCTGGCAGGGCCATGTCGAAATCTGCGCCGTCGCGGCCCTGTGCAGCGGCCAGTTTTGGCAGCTCTTCGATCAGATCCTCTTCCCTCAGAATACGGTCAGGCAGGGTGAAATTCGCCATGCCCTGAAGCAACGCCGTCTGCGATGCGAAAATCTGTTCGACCTTCAGGCTGGTCTGGCCCGCCAGGTTGCCCTTTAGGAAATGAAGAAACGCAACAAACGCCTCTTTGTGCTGATCGGCATAGTAGCCGGGAATCAGACCGTCCTTGGGGATAGGTACGCCATAGCGGTTCTTCAGAACCCGTCGGATATTTGCATAAACGGGCCGATCGGCGGGCAGAATGCAGCTGTTGAACACGTGATAAGCGCGTTCCAGCGGGTGGCGCAAAACGGTGAAGCTGCGATGCCCCTCATGTTTGCGCATCCACTGGCGGATGTCTTTCTGCTTCAACCCGGTCAGCAGCTTGTCGGTCGCAAGACCTTCGAGTCCCGCCATCCAGTCTTTGATAGGCTCGACCGCTGCGCCACGGATCGGCATGAACATCAGGCCGGTTTCCGGCATCAAAACAAACCCGGGCACAGCCGCATGGCGCAAAGGCTCAAAGTTCGGGGTTCTTGTCAGATCGAACCGGTCCAGCTTGGCCAATGACCTGACCATATGATCGTAGTTTTCAACTTTCTGACTCAGATCGCTTGGGTTTTGCTTTTTCAGCTTGGAGTTTGTTGCCTCCAACGTGTGACCCGACCCAAGGAACCGCGCCAGGCCGTTCACAATCTCCACATCGTTGATGTCCTCATAGCGGATGTAGAACGCTGCCTGTCCCGTGCTCTGCATTCCCCGCTGCAACAGGATCTGAAACGCCTGAAGATCATCAAGCATCGTCTCGAACTCCCACAGGCGGAACTCTACCTTGGCGCTTTTCTGATGCTTCATATCCGTCAGCCGCCATTGCCCGGTTTCGGTAGCAATCCGGCGGCTGACATAGCTTTCCAGCGGATTGCGGGTCAGGATCACCTTGGCAATGCGAGGATCAGGCAGAATCCGGTCCAGGACACGCGGGTCGTGATCGTGGAAAAACCGAAACCCAGGCAACGCATCGCCCGCATTTTCGACAATTGCATCCAGCAGATCGAGCGGCCTTTTCTCGCGCCGGTCCATATCGATGCCGTGCATCTCGAACGTGTTGTGATGGCCAATGAAGGTAGGATTATAGACCTCTCCCAGACAGTTCAGGTCCGGCAGGTCGTTCAGCGTCGCCTCCAGATAGTTCGAGCCTGTGCGCATTTCGGCGAAGATCACGAAGGCGTCGAAGCGGTCTGACATGGGTTACCTGACAAGATAGGGTCGGGGGCCGCCCGACTTGGATTGCGTTCCAGTCTGATTGACCGGGAAATCGCCGATAATATGAGGGTTCATCCCCTGGTTCTTCAGGTTCTGAAGGAACTGGCCAAAGCCGGTCAGATCAACCATGCGCGGCGCTTCGGATATGCGCGCGCCCGAGGAAGGGCCGCCGATCGCATCGAGGATCGCCTGAAGATTTTCCATCGGCTCCTCAACAAACTCCGCCAGCGACCAGATCCTCACTTCGGCACGCGTCTGAACCCGGCGCAGTATGTTGACGAAATCGATCTCTTCCTTTTGAAGCAGGGCCGCGGTTTTGCGGATTGTCAGAAAATCGAGGTTCGACCGGAACAACGGCACCGCCCATGCCCCGGTGATGACGGAGATCTGTGCATTCCCATCAGAAGCAAGGAAAGACCCGATCCGCTGCTTGTCACGCGGGCTGAACTGAAACACCTGACGTTCACCGCGCGTGTTCCAGATCAGGCTGGTGAGGAAATGTTCCGGGTCATAGTCGCGCAATGCCGCTGCTGATGACAGACAACCAGCATAGACATCCGCATCGCCCGAAAACCGCACGCGGGCTGGATCGAACAGGTTGCCATGCACCCGGGTTCCAAGCCGTCGCGCCAGCCAAGGCTCAAAATTCTCGAAGAGATCGTTAAAGCCCTGAAAGACCGAATAGGGCGCGCTGGTCTTACCGTTTTCCCAGTCGGGGTTGGGAAAGCGACTGTGCATATACATGCCAGCCCGACCCCTCGTCCGCCGCTCCAGCGCCTTGGCAAAGACCCGGTCAATCTTGCCCGGTGCCGGTTCGGCCATGACCGTCCCGCGGTCCTGATCGGCAAGGAAGGTTTCATATAGCCGCTCGGCCTTGTGCCAAATCTTGCGCGCCACAAAGCAATCCGATCGGCGCAGCAAATGCAGATGGTCGTCATAGAAGACATGCGGTTTGCCCTGAAAGTCGAATTTCGACAGGGTCAGCGACCGGCTTTCGATATGGGTCGAATACTTGCGAACCAGTGTCTGATAATAGCTTTCGTCAGGGATCCAGACCAGTTTGAAAAACCGGTCATAGGCGTTGCGCGACGGGTCTTGCAGAATTGCAGACAGGGTCTGCCGTGTCAGACACCACCACTGGCTGCCAAGATGCGCCACGAGGTCATCCGGCATGGTCCGCATGAAGCCAACCTTGCGTTGCAGTTCGACATAGCCGTCAAACAGCCTGCGGTGACGTTTCCAAGAGAACGGAAAGCGCAGTTGAAACCGCTCCGCATGAAGGCCATCGACCGTCCAATCGACATCCTCGGTCGTTACGCTTTCGATGAAGTCCGTTCGCGGTCGGGCGGCAAGATAGGCCTTCAATTCCTCAACCGGGCGCAGGGGCAGGCACGATCCGCTCGCCAGAAAAACGTGTCTGACACTGGGGAATTCGGCCAACATCATCTCTGACGCGGTCTGTGATGCCGCGACGAGCGACCACGTCCCCCATTCGCATTTATGCCGCCCGCTGAACTTTACGTTCGGCAAGTCTGACAGATCGGATTTCAGACCCGAAAACGCCTCTTTCGACACGCGCTGATCGACATGGATCACCACCGGGCAATCCCGTTCCGCCCAGTGCCGCGCCACCTGTGCCGCGCGGTGTAGAGCCGTGTGGCAGAGCATGACGAACCCAACACTCATGCCCAGTTCCCCTTGGACATCAGGCCGAGGATTTCCAGCTGCCGCCAATTGATAAAGCGTTCAGACCACTTACACCACAGGTTCGGGTCTTCCTCCAAACCAGCAGCATATGCCTTGTATTCGTGACTGTTGGCATAGTGCTGTTTGCGTTCCAGTTCTTCGCGCGCCTTTTGGCTGAAGGTGTCCAGGAACTTGGCATGCATCAGAACGCCCGAAGCCTTTTCGCCCCCCCATTCGTCAAACACCAGGTTCAACCCGCGCGGCAACAACATGTGGGTAGAGCTGGCGAAGGCATAGTTCTTGTCCCATTTCACCAGCGGTATCTTGTTCAGTGCCGGGGCGCGTTCGGGATTATCCGGAAAGAACAGGCGCGCCCGTGGGCCGCCCTGAATCCACAGATTGCCGAAATCCCAGTTCCGCTTGATCATGTAGTTGCCGCTGTCGAACCAACAGGCGATATCAAACGGGTTCTGCCCCTCGCTATAGGGTTGGGTCGTGATCGGGCCCTTTGGATACATATCCAGCAGCATGGCGCCGAAAGACTTGATCGAACTGCTTTCCAGCCAATCGGTTAATGCCGGGATCGGGCGCGTATCGCAGAACGGGTAAACGAGGAATTCATCCGGATCGACCACAACGCACCAGTGACCATGCCCATACTCCCGCAGCAGCGCATTCAGCCAATCCATTCCGAAACGGGATCGCTTATAGCTCGCGGGTGTGGTCCAGACCGAACAGTCACCCTGCCCGGCAAGATATTCGCGCGTGCCATCGGTGCTGTCATTGTCCACGAAAATGAAATGCGACACGCCGCGGTCACGGTAGTAGCGCAGGAAGTACGGCAGGCGGATCCGTTCATTGCGCAGAGTGACGAAACACAGGATGTCCTTTGGGCGGATCTGTTCGGTTCGGTCGGCAACAAGAAGCAGGTCCCGCGCCTTTCGCCAGGCACGGATCAAGAACCGCTTACGTTCCAGGCGCAGTTTGTAGCGCCG
Organism: Nioella aestuarii; assembly: GCF_050896395.1. Taxonomy (NCBI): domain Bacteria; kingdom Pseudomonadati; phylum Pseudomonadota; class Alphaproteobacteria; order Rhodobacterales; family Paracoccaceae; genus Nioella; species Nioella aestuarii. The sequence goes on from NZ_JBPBBA010000024.1 coordinate 18,541, forward strand.
AACCACTTTCATCCCAAGTCCCCTGCCCGGCCCCCGATCAGAGCCGCCGATACCGTTTCGAAATGTGCCTGCCACGTCGGAAGCTTGACCGCTGGCAGCACATCGTCCGCCAGTCTATCCGCCGATCGTTTCTTAATCGTTTCCACCCAAGAATACGCATCTCGGGGATCAAGGTAAACGGCGCATTCGTTAATGGTTTCACGCAAGACGGGTAGGTCAGAGCAGATCGGCAACACCCCAAGCCGTGCGGCCTCTAGTGGAGGATAACCGAACCCTTCGGCCAGGGATGGGAAAAGCAGCCCATGCGCGCCTTCCAAAAGGGTCCGCATCTGGCCATCCGTTAGGTTGTTATGTTCGAAAATGGCATTGTTTCTAAGAGGGTGGGTATCGAGTTGATGAAAGAATGCATCGGTCACCCACCCCCGTTGACCGATGATATGAAGGTTCGGGCGATTGGTTTCTGGCAGCATTGACCAGACATCGAGCAGCAGCTGATGGTTCTTGCGCGGCTCTATTGTGCCGACACAGACAAATCTCGGTGTATCAGTATCTAATTCAAGGAAAACAGGCTCTTTCTCCGGCAGATCTGCCAACCCTAGATGCGCAGTAACATAGGTTATGTCTGTCCCCAAATGGCGCGCCAGGCATTGCTTTGTGTCTTCTGAATTGCAGATGATCAGGTTCGCATGGTCCCTGCTGGCCTCTAACATCTTCCCGAAATGATCCGGGATCTCGGGGCGAGAATACTCCGGAAAATCCACCGGAATCGCATCATGCAGCAGAACGGCAACCCGCACATCTGGGTTTGCTCTAAACGCCCTCAGGCAATCTTTGGTCAGGTTGCTGTGGCCCGTGTTCAGATAGATCGTGTCCTTGCGCAAGTGCTGGGACAGCATCCGAAACAGGTTGGCATGAAGACAGCGAGCAACGGCATGGCGGCGCAACAATGCCTCTGCCCGGTGGCGCGGCACGTCGGCTTTACCAGTCAAGCGAGACAGAAAATCGGGGGCAGGCCAGTCCGCGTCGCCATCCAATGCGGCCAGGAACGCGCGGGCACCTTCTGCGCCGAGCAAGATGTAACCACGCGAGCTGCGCACAAGAAACCTGGGGTCGGAGTCCACCTCCAGAACCCAGGTTGCATAAGCCCGTTCCACCCGATCCACACCAGTCAAAGGTCCACGCCCGACGCGGGACAATAGCCGCGTCAGGTCAAGGCACAGGGCGGGCTCGGGCATCCGTTATTGGGCGGCGTTCTTGGTGGCCGTCATTTGGTCAAGGAACTGGGAAAACTCGCCCCGCAGGTCTTCACGCGCAAGACCAAAGGCAACCGTGGCATGAAGGAAACCGGCCTTGGACCCACAGTCATAGCGCTGACCACGGAAGCGGAAGCCATAGACGTTGTCCGAGGTTGCGATTTCTTCAGCAATGGCGTCGGTCAGCTGAATCTCACCGCCCGCGCCAGACTTCGCACGGTTCAGGTTGCGCATGATATCTGGGGTCAGGATATAACGGCCAATGACCGCCAGGTTGGACGGCGCCTCATTGACTGCGGGCTTTTCAACCATGCCCTTGACCGACACGACAGATCCCATGTCTTCGCGAACATCCAGCACCCCGTAGGACGAGGCCATCTCAGGCGGAACTTCCATCGCGGCAACCATGTTGCCACCGGTTTCAGCATGGGCCTCGATCATCTGTTGCAGACAGGGTTTTTCTGCTGCGATCACGTCATCGGGCAGGATAACCGCGAAGGGTTCATTCCCCAGCAAACGCCGTGCACACCAGACGGCGTGTCCAAGTCCAAGGGCCTTGTTCTGGCGGATATATGCGATCTGGCCGGAATCCATGTTGGTGGATTTCAGATTCTGCAAAAGTTCGGTCTTGCCCTTCTTTCGCAGCGTATTCTCCAGCTCTGGCGCGATATCGAAATAGTCTTCCAGCGCGCTCTTACCGCGTGCGGTGACGAAGATGAATTCCTTGATCCCCGCTGCGCGTGCCTCGTCGATCGCGTACTGAATCAACGGACGATCGACGAGTGTCATGATCTCCTTAGGAATGGACTTTGTCGCGGGCAAAAAACGTGTCCCAAGTCCTGCAACGGGAAAAATCGCTTTGGTAACTTTTTTCATCATCGTCTCCAACGGGGTGGAACGTTCGGTTTGTCTGCTCCACCCTTCAATATCGGTGAAACACGGCAAACTTAGCTCCTAAGATCGCTAACATTGTGACACTTTGCCCGTATTGCATTCAGGTGGGCCGGAAATCCAGCGAATTTTTTTCTGACGCTGAATCTCAGAGCCAACTCGCCTATCGAATGACCATACTGTGAAAAGCCGCTGATTTCTTAACGATTTTCCGAACAATCCGCCGCTTTGGATCCAGTAGCCCTCAGAACAGAAGCTTACTTTGTGTGCGCGGATCGTGTGGTCAAAGACCATCAGCGTGACAGACTTGCCTGCACGCGCAAGGAAATGCGCCTTTTGCATCAGTCGTGTGCGAGAAAACCAGCGCCCGGCAAGCAGTGCTGATCCCGGTGCAGATGTGGTCAGCAGAGGGCGAAATTCCGCGCCGGGCGTGCGAGACAGAGGCGTTGGGGTGGTCAGGGTCTGACCGGCAACCAACCCAGCCTCGAATCCTTCAAGCAGTTTTGCGCCGTCATTGCGGCTCAATCGCCCTGCCTTCACCAACCGCTCTATCCTGTCGGTCTGCTCTGCTCTTATCTGTTCAACGCCGGCCTGTAGCTCTTGGTTTGACGCGTGTTTCCGCAAGTACCGCATGCTGCTTTGACCGATCTGAAACAGGCTGAGCGGAACACGATCGTCGGTGCGTCTTTCGCTGGCTGCAAACCCGTGATGCACGGTTGCAAGCGGCGCGTGAACCACCCGATGATCTGCCAACATTAGCCTATAGGCCAAATCCGTTTCATCGAGATAAAATCCGAATCCGTCGTCAAACCCGCCAAGCTGCTGGACCACGTCCCGACGCATGGCCATGTTTGTCCCTTCCAGCTTTAGTGCCATCCCCTTCGGCAATGCACCAGAAGGGGCTGAATGCGCTCTTCCCAGACTGTCAACAACGCGGTTTGCCCATTGCACACTAATCCCGTTTCGACCCAGAACCGTCCCCGTAGACGCGGCAATTTCAGTGTCTAACAAAGGGGAAACGAGATGATTTAGCCATGTCGGTTCAGGCACGGCGTCATCGTCGATAAAAGCAGCGATCTGACCGGAGGACATGGCAAGGCCCAGGTTCCGAGCGGCAGAGATATTGGGGCTGTCTTGAACGGCTGTCTTGATGTGGGTCGAAAAGGGAAGATCCGAAATCGCAGCAAGGCCAGGCCCGTCGGCCACGACCACCAGTTCAAACGGGCGATAGAAAAGCTGTCCGATTCCAATCAGTGCGCGGCGCAGCAGGGCGGGACGCCCGTAGCTGACAACGATCACGCTGACGGAGGGCTGATCTGTCAAGGCGCCCCCATCTCAGCCAGCATTGTTTCAATCCGCGGCACGTCTTCTGGGTTGTTCAACTCCCAGAATTTGCGGCCGCGTGCCTCGACCTCAACACACAGAACATTGTGCCCGTTCTCAAGGAAGCGAAGCTGTTCCAACCCCTCCAACGTTTCCAGCGCCCCGACAGGCCAGGTTGGATAGGCTGACAGGGCTTCGGGCCGGTAGGCATAGACACCAACATGGTGAAACACCGGCGTCGGTTCGTCACGCTGATAGATGCGACCGGTATAGGGGATCACCTCTTTCGAGAAATAAAGCGCATGGTTATCCCGGTTGAAAACTGCCGTTGTGCCACCCACGCGGCCCGCATGTCGATCCGCCATCAGCGCCGAATGGGTTTCTCCGTCGCAACACAGCACCGGCGTCGCCAACGCCGCATCCGGCGCGGCCTTAAGCCCGTTGATCAACTCTTCAAGGAACCACGCCGGGGTCAGCGGCGCGTCACCCTGAAGATTCACAACCATATCTACATCATCCCCGAGAAGGCCCAGCGCCTCGGCACAGCGTTCGGTCCCGTTGCGGCAGGTGTCAGAGGTCATCAGAACCTCTGCCCCGAAAGCCTCTGCCGCCTCTCGAATGCGGTCATCATCCGTCGCGACATAGACTGCGTCCAAGCCCTCAACCTCCTGCGCGGCAAGCCAGCTGCGTTCTATCAGGCTGCGGGAAATACCGGTGGCGCCTTTCAGCTCGGCAAGCGGCTTGCCGGGATAACGGGTCGAAGCGTACCGCGCGGGGATGATGCAGACATTGGTCATTCAGCCAGCCTTTAGATCGACGCCTGGGGCATGGGCGATAAAGAAAGGGTTCTCATATTCTGGTTTACCATAGGTGAACGGGGTGTGGTCATCGAACCGGATCACCTGCCCTCCGGCGCCGCGCAGAACCGCATCCCCCGCGGCGGTGTCCCATTCCATCGTACGGCCAAGTCGGGGGTAAAGATCGGCCTCACCCGTGGCCACCAGACAGAACTTGAGCGACGAGCCCGCACTCTTCATGTCTTCGACACTGTACTTGCCGATATACGCATCGGTCGCGGCATCCCGGTGCGACTTGCTTGCGACCACCAAAAGAGCCGAATTGTCCGGTTTAGAGACTGAAATTGGGGTCACGGTACCCTTTGTATCAGTGTCGAACGGGCCGGTTTCCTCCACCGAGCGGCCATCGGCTTCGGTATAGAACAACCGCCCCTTGGCAGGGGCATATACGACACCACGGATCGGCACGCCGTCCTGGACAAGGGCGATGTTGACAGTGAAGTCACCACGCCGCTTGACGAATTCCTTGGTGCCATCCAGCGGGTCGACGATGATGAAATTGTTGGCGGATTGTGCGTGGCTGGCAGCCTGTTCCTCAGTCACCAAAACCATGTCCGGAAACGCCGACCGAATCCCTGCCGAGATCAGCGCATCGGCTGCTTCATCCGCCTCGGTGACAGGGCTGTCGTCCGACTTTGCCTTCACCTCGAAATCATCGGAGTTGTAGATCTCCATGATCCGTTTACCCGCTTGCAGGGCCAGAGTACGAAAGACACGTTCGATACTGGGGAAATCCATCCCGTTCCTCCTTGGGAGTTTCATTGAAAAAACCACTTTTTGCCGTTATCGTCACCTAACAAGAATTGAGCAAGGTATCCCTGCGACAAAGATGGGGGCCGTTCGTTCGGGCAGATTAAAATCGGTATCCACATGCAGTTCGGTCATTCCAGACGAAAATCTACGCTTAGCATTTTGTTAAGTTTGACAGAGTTGATCTACACCTCAACCGTTCGGAAGGTCAGGGCAACGCATGGCAATGCCATCATGGCGCTGCTGATGAGTATGCTGCAGGCGATCCTGTTCGTTGTGGCGTTCTACTTCATGTTTACGGTTCTGGGCACTCGCAACATGGCAATCCGTGGGGATTTCCTGATTTACCTTGTGACCGGGATCTTCCTGTACCTCACTCACATCAAGGCACTAACCGCTGTCATGGGGGCAGAGGGACCGACCTCTGCCATGATGCTACATGCGCCGATGAACACAATTGTCGCTATCGTGTCTTCGGCGCTTTCGACGCTGTATATCCAGACACTTTCACTCTTCGTGATCATGTTGGGCATTCATACGATCTTTGACGGTCTCGTGATCCACGACTGGTCAGGCGTTATTTTCATGTATCTTCTGGCTTGGGCGACAGGGTGTGCCGTGGGCCTGATCTTCATGAACCTGAAACCTTGGTTTCCCGACGTGATAGGGATCGTGCAAAGCATCTATACGCGCGCGAATATGATCGCTTCCGGGAAGATGTTCGTTGCCAACGCTTTGCCTGCGATGATGATCCCTTGGTTTTCATGGAACCCGCTCTTTCATCTGATTGATCAGGCGCGCGGGTTTGCCTTCAACAATTACTTCCCGCATCACACCAATTGGCACTACCCGATTTATTTCACCATCGCCCTCGTGATGCTGGGTCTGATGGGCGATTTTTATACCCGGAAACGGGTTTCCGCTAGCTGGACGGCAGGACGATGAAAAAGCTTTTCTTGACCCTATTCCTTGTGTTTTTTGGCCATGCTGTGGCCGCCCAAGTACATGATTACCCCGCACTCTACCGTGTCACTGGTGTTGTGGCGACCGACGTGCTGAACGTCCGGGCCGGACCCGGCGCAAACCACCAGATCATCGGGTCATTCGCCCCGAACCAGACTCATGTCGAGGTTGTGGGAACGACCGAAGACCGCAGATGGGGCCGCGTGATCATCGGAGAAACATCCGGCTGGTCGTCGATGCGTTATCTGACCCGCATGGGACCGGACTGGAACGCAGGTCTTCCGGCGCCGCTTTACTGTCACGGAACAGAACCTTTCTGGAGCTTTGAGCGCCTGATCGGCGGCGGCAACTTCAACAGCGTCACAATGGCCGCCCCCGAACCTTTCGCAGAGTTGTGGAGCGGGGAACCCTCTGGCAGGGGTCCGCAAACCTTTGGGATGGTCCTCGATAGCGGAAATTCCAGGATGACAGCCTTTATCCGCCGCGGCATCTGTTCCGACGGGATGAGCGACCGGGACTACGGCATGATCGCATATTTCCTGCGCACGACTTCTCAAGGGTCGGAGCTGTTGGAAGGCTGCTGTTCTCTGTCGCGCTAATCGACCACCCGTAAGGTCAAATTGATCCTCCCCCCGTTCGGCAAGAGCGGGGAGGAGCCGAATCTCAGTCGGTCGACCCCGTGATGACGCAGCCTTGCCTCACCGCCCATAACCACCACATCGCCTGACCTTAGCCAGACAGATTTCGTCGGGCCGCCGCGTTCGACATTGCCCATTCGAAACAGTGCATCATCCCCGAGTGAGATGGACAGAACCGGCTGGCTAAAATCCTGTTCGTCCTTGTCCTGATGCAGACCCATGCGCGCCGCTTCGCCATAGAAGTTTACCAAACAGCAATCCGGGTCCCTCTCCGTTCCTGAGAGATCCCGCCAGACAGTCAGAATGCTGTCCGGTATCGGCGGCCAGGACATGCCGTCGGGATGCACCCGATCATAGCGATACCCGCGCCGGTCGCTGACCCAACCAACACGCCCGGCGGAGGTCATCCTGACCGACATTTTCCGACCGCTCGGGGTGATCGGATGAAACAACGGGGCTGCGCTTGCTATAAGCCGAACATCCGCAACCATCCGCGATTGGACATCGGGTGAAAGGTAGTCCGGGTAGATATCAAAGCCCTGAACCTGCACCCTGTTGAAATCCATATGCTCCTACATCCCTGCTTGCATGACGAAACTGAATCAGATTCCGCCCATTTCACCGCTTTGCCATGCTTGCAGCGGCTTGAAGCCCCACTTATATACCCTCCGAAGCTTGGTTGGGGCACTCTCTGACCAAATTGGGATAAGGGGCCGGGGGCCGCAATCGGACCCGCTCCTGCAACATCGCCTTGAAGAAGGAATGACAAAGACATGGCCAAAGTGATTGGTATCGACCTCGGCACCACGAACTCGTGCGTTGCCATCATGGACGGATCTCAGCCCCGGGTTATCGAAAACTCGGAAGGCGCGCGGACCACGCCCTCGATCGTCGGCTACACCGATGATGAAAAACTGGTGGGTCAGGCTGCTAAGCGTCAGGCTGTCACCAACCCCGACAACACGATTTTCGCCGTCAAACGCCTGATCGGCCGCCGCGTGGGTGACCCCGCGGTCGAGAAGGACAAGAAATTGGTGCCCTATGCCATCGTCGATGGCGGCAATGGTGACGCATGGGTTGAGGTGAAGGGCGAAAAGTTCAGCCCCAGTCAGGTGTCCGCACTGATCCTTGGCAAGATGAAAGAAACCGCCGAGAGCTATCTTGGCGAAGAGGTGACGCAAGCCGTCATCACCGTGCCCGCCTATTTCAACGACGCCCAGCGTCAGGCCACCAAGGACGCCGGCAAAATCGCCGGTCTAGAAGTGCTGCGGATCATCAACGAACCGACTGCAGCTGCCCTCGCCTACGGCTTGGACAAGAAAGACAGCAAAACCATCGCGGTCTATGACCTTGGCGGTGGTACCTTCGACATCACCATCCTCGAAATCGACGATGGCCTGTTCGAAGTGAAATCCACCAACGGTGACACGTTCCTGGGTGGTGAAGACTTCGACATGCGCATTGTCGATTACCTCGCCAACGAGTTCAAAAAGGAACATGGCGTTGACCTGACCAAGGACAAGATGGCCCTCCAGCGTCTGAAAGAAGCTGCCGAGAAAGCCAAGATCGAACTGTCCTCGGCCACCCAGACCGAAATCAACCAGCCCTTCATCTCGATGGGCAAGGACGGCGCGCCGCTTCACCTGGTGATGAAGCTGACCCGTGCCAAGCTGGAATCTCTGGTCGGTGATCTGATCAAGGCGTCGCTCAAGCCCTGTCAGGCCGCACTGAAAGACGCTGGCATTTCCAAGGGTGAGATCGACGAGATCGTTTTGGTCGGCGGTATGACCCGTATGCCCAAAGTGATCGCGGAAGTGTCGAACTTCTTCGGCAAGGAGCCCCACAAAGGCGTGAACCCCGACGAAGTCGTTGCCATGGGCGCCGCCATTCAGGCCGGTGTTCTGCAAGGCGACGTCAAGGATGTGGTTCTGCTGGACGTGACGCCGCTGTCGCTTGGCATTGAAACGCTTGGTGGTGTGTTCACCCGTCTGATCGACCGCAACACGACGATCCCGACCAAGAAGTCGCAGATCTTCTCGACCGCGGAAGATAACCAGAACGCCGTGACGATCCGCGTCTTCCAGGGTGAACGCGAGATGGCCGCTGACAACAAGATGCTCGGCCAGTTCAACCTCGAAAACATCCCGCCCGCACCGCGTGGTATGCCCCAGATCGAAGTGACCTTCGACATCGACGCCAATGGCATCGTGTCCGTCGGCGCCAAGGACAAGGGCACCGGCAAGGAACAGCAGATCACCATCCAGGCATCTGGTGGCCTGTCCGATGAGGACATCGAGCGCATGGTGCGTGAAGCCGAGGAAAACGCCGAGGCCGACAAGAGCCGTAAGGAACTGGTCGAAGCGAAAAACCAGGCTGAAAGCCTGATCCACTCGACCCAGAAATCGATGGAAGAACATGGTGACAAGGTTGACCCGACCACCATCGAAGCCATCGAGCTGGCCATCAAAGCGCTGGAAGAAACGCTGGAATCCGAAGACGCAGCCAAGATCAAAGGCGGCATCCAGAACGTGACCGAAGCGGCCATGAAACTGGGCGAAGCCATCTACAAGGCGCAGGCCGAGGAAGCTGGTGAAGACGCGCCGGACGGCGTGGATGAGCCCGGCGGCGTCGACGATGATATCGTGGACGCAGACTTTGAAGACCTCGACAACGACCGTCGGTCGTGATCGCGTGAACTGACCCACGTGCGACCGGCTGAGGAAAACCCCTTGGCCGGTCTGCTCGTTTGAGGAAGGCAGCAATCCAAATGGCAAAACGCGATTATTACGAGGTTCTCGGGGCCTCCAAAGGGGCCTCGGCGGACGAGTTGAAAAAGGCCTACCGCAAGAAGGCCAAGGAACTGCACCCGGATCGCAACGCGGACAATCCGGACGCCGAAGCTCAGTTCAAGGAAATCAACGAAGCCTACGAAGTGCTGAAGGATGCCGACAAGAAGGCCGCCTATGACCGCTATGGTCACGCGGCATTCGATGGTGGCATGGGTGGCGGCCCGCGTGCGGGCGGCGGCCGGGGCCAGGGTGATTTCGCCAGCGCCTTTTCCGACGTGTTCGAAGACCTGTTCGGCGATTTCATGGGCGGTCAGCGCGGTGGCGCCCGGCAACGGGCAACGCGCGGCTCCGACTTGCGCTACAACCTCGGAATTACTCTGGAAGAGGCATTTACGGGTCTGCAAAAGGCGATCACCGTTCCCACCTCTGTCGCGTGTGGTGAATGCAGCGGCAGTGGCGCGGAAGGCGGGGCCGAACCCCAGACCTGCCCGACCTGTTCCGGCATGGGCAAGGTTCGCGCGCAGCAGGGCTTCTTCACCGTTGAACGCACGTGCCCCACTTGTTCGGGTGCCGGTCAGATCGTGAAAAACCCCTGCCGTGTCTGCGGAGGTTCGGGCCGGACCGAGAAGGAAAAGGCCCTGTCCGTGAATATCCCCGCCGGCGTCGAAACTGGCACCCGCATTCGCCTTTCTGGCGAGGGCGAGGCCGGGCTGCGCGGCGGCCCTACGGGTGATCTCTATATTTTCATCGAAGTGCAGGATCACGCAATCTTCCAGCGTGACGGGCTGGACCTATTCTGCCGTGTGCCCGTGTCTATGACCAAGGCCGCCCTTGGCGGGGAAGTCGAAGTTCCTACAATCGACGGTGGCCGCAGCCGTGTGAAGGTTCCCGAAGGGTCACAGTCAGGCCGGCAGATGCGCCTAAGGTCCAAGGGGATGCCAGCGTTGCGCGGCACCGGTCAGGGCGACATGTACATTGAGCTGGCCGTTGAAACCCCCGTGAAACTGACCAGCGAACAGAAAGAGCTGTTGCGCCAGTTCGAAGAATCCTGTGCCAAGTCGAACAACCCCAATGCCAGCGGGTTTTTCGACAAGGTCAAGAATTTCTGGGACGGCATGACAAGCTGATTTCGCCCGGTTCAGAGACGAAAATGGCCCGCTGGAAACGCTCCGGCGGGCCTTTTCTGTTCAGTGACCGATGCGGCTTGCGGCCATCGCGGCCATGTTCAGAATGTCGTTCGAGGTCGAGCCCGTCGAACAGATCTGTACCGGATGTTCCAGCCCCGTAAGGATCGGGCCGATCACCGTCGCCCCGGCCATTTCCTGCATCAGCTTGACCGAAATCGACGCCGAATGCCGCGCCGGCACCACTAGAACATTCGCGGGGCCAGACAATCGGGTAAACGGATATTGCGCCATGACATCGCGATTCAGGGCGACGTCAACGGTCATCTCGCCGTCGTATTCGAAATCCACGCCCAACTTGTCCAAAACCTTCGGCGCGAGGTGCATCTTTTCGGCCCGCTCGGACACCGGATAGCCATAGGTCGAGAAGCTGACAAAGGCGACGCGGGGCTCGATCCCCAAACCGCGCGCCACGGTTGCACCGCGCTGCGCGATCAGGGCCAGATCCTCTGCCTCGGGCCATTCATGGACCAGCGTATCGCCGACCAGCACGATCTTGCCCTTGTTCATCAGAACCGTGACACCAACCGCACCATCCTGCGCCCGCGCGTCGAAGACATGCCCGATCAGCCCCAGCACATGCGCCGATTTGCGAGTAGCGCCAGTCACCAGCCCGTCACCATGACCATGCGCCAGCATCAGCGACGCAAACACATGGCGGTCGCGGGCCGCAAGCCGGTGAATATCCGTCCGGTCAAAACCCTTGCGCTGCAACCGGTCGTAGAGAAACGCCTTGTAGGTATCCAGATGCTGGGTGTTGGCGGCATTCACGATCTGCAATTCGCGCACCGCATCGGCCAGGCCGACACTTTCCAGCTTTTGCTTCACATCAGGCTCTCGTCCGACGACGATGGCCTTGCCCATGCCGTTGCGTTGATAGGCAACCGCAGCACGCAAAACGCGCACATCGTCCCCTTCCGCAAAGATCATGCGGGCTTGGGCTGCACGGGCACGGGCATTGATCCCCCGCAGGACCGACGCCGTTGGATCCATCCGCGCGTTCAGGGTCTGCGCGTAGGCATCAAGGTCGATGATCGGCCGCCGCGCCACGCCAGTTTCCATCCCGGCCTTCGCCACGGCGGGTGGGATCGTATAGATCAGCCGCGGATCAAAGGGCGTTGGAATGATGTAGTCGCGCCCGAATGACAGTTTACGGCCATAGGCCATCGCAACCTCATCCGGCACATCTTCACGAGCCAATTCAGCCAGCGCTTCGGCACAGGCAATCTTCATCTCGTCGTTGATGGCGCGCGCGTGAATGTCCAGCGCCCCGCGGAAGAGATAAGGAAAGCCCAGAACGTTGTTCACCTGGTTTGGGTAATCACTGCGGCCTGTGGCGACGATGGCATCCACCCGGACTTCATGCGCCTCTTCCGGGGTGATCTCGGGATCTGGATTGGCCATGGCGAAGATCACCGGGTTATCGGCCATCGACAGCACCATGTCCTGCGTCACAGCACCCTTGGCAGACACGCCAAGGAACACGTCGCAGCCCTTCATCGCATCTTCCAGAGTGCGCGATTCGGTCTTCACTGCATGGGCCGATTTCCACTGGTTCATACCTTCGGTGCGACCCTGATAGATCACGCCCTTGGTGTCGCACATAATGCAGTTTTCGTGCCGCGCACCCATAGCTTTCAACAGCTCAAGACAGGCAATTCCGGCAGCGCCCGCGCCGTTCAAAACGATCTTCACATCTTCGATCTTCTTATTCGACAGATGCAGCGCATTGATCAGCCCCGCAGCGCAAATCACCGCAGTACCGTGTTGGTCGTCATGAAACACCGGAATGTCCATGATCTCTTTCAACTGCTGTTCGATGATGAAGCATTCAGGCGCCTTGATATCCTCAAGGTTGATGCCGCCAAAGCTCGGCCCCATCAGCTTGACCGCGTTGATGAACTCAGTCGGGTCTTCTGTGTCCAGCTCGATATCAATGGAATTGACGTCGGCAAAGCGCTTGAACAGTACCGCTTTGCCCTCCATCACCGGCTTGGACGCCAAGGCCCCAAGGTTCCCGAGCCCCAGCACCGCCGTGCCATTGGAAATAACCGCCACCATGTTGCCCTTGGTGGTGTAGTCATAGGCCAGTTCCGGGTTCTCAGCGATCGCTTCGCAGGGAACGGCCACGCCGGGCGAATAGGCCAGGCTAAGATCCCGCTGTGTGGTCATGGCGGTCGAGGCCTGAATGTCGATCTTTCCTGGACGCGGTTCCAGGTGGTAGGCCAAGGCCTCTTCGCGGGTGACTTTGGTCTTGTTCGACATTTTTTGATCGGTCTCCGTTTTTCCAGCCAGATCGTATTAGAGCGATTGCCCCTACGTCACAACCAAGCATGTTTGCGGCCTTTTACCCGGCCCGCGCAATTTGTAGTGTGGCGGCGCAGGCAAGGGGATGTCGATGACCGCACAAGTGACGCCGATGATGGCGCAATTCCTGGAGATCAAGGCGCAACACCGCGACGCGCTGCTGTTTTACAGGATGGGCGACTTTTACGAGATGTTTTTTGACGATGCCGTGGCGGCAGCCGAGGCGTTGGATATCGCGCTGACGAAACGCGGCAAACATCTGGGCGAAGACATTCCGATGTGTGGCGTTCCCGTACATTCGGCCGAGGGCTATTTCCTGACGCTGATCCGCAAGGGGTTTCGGGTCGCAGTCTGCGAACAGATGGAAGACCCGGCAGAGGCGAAAAAGCGCGGATCAAAGGCCGTGGTTCACAGGGCGGTCGTGCGGCTGGTCACCCCCGGCACCCTGACCGAAGACACACTGCTAGAGGCACGCCGCCACAATTATCTGGTGGCCTACGCAGATATCCGGGGCGAATCATCGCTCGCCTGGACCGATATTTCCACCGGTGCGTTTCACGTCATGCCCTGCCCCCTGGTCCGGCTTGCCCCGGAACTTGCGCGGCTTGCGCCACGGGAGATTCTGGTTGCCGACGGCATGTCCAATGACACCGTTTCGCTGATCGAAGAAACCGGTGCTGCAATCACTCCGTTGTCGCCATCCAGCTTTGACAGCGGGTCGGCTGAGCGGCGAATTCAGTCTCTATTTCAGGTGAAATCAATCGAATCGTTTGGGTCTTTTACCCGCTCAGACCTCGCTGCTATGGGCGCGATCATCGACTATCTGGAGATCACACAGAAAGGCAAACTGCCGCTTCTTCGCGCGCCATCGCGGACGCTTGCACAACGGATGATGCAGATTGACGCCGCGACCCGGCGCAACCTGGAACTGACGACATCGATAAACGGGGGACGCGCCGGATCGTTGTTGGCGACGATCGACCGAACCCTGACCGCCGGTGGTGCGCGTCTTCTTGAACATCGCCTGTCCAGCCCCTCGACCCAGATACCGATTGTCACCGAACGGCTGGATGCCGTTTCCGCCTGCGTCGCGGATTCTGCGCTGTCCGAAACGCTACGCGACACGTTGCGCAAGGTGCCAGACATGGACAGGGCCCTGTCCCGGCTTGGGCTCGATCGGGGCGGCCCGCGGGATCTGGCCGCCATTCGCAACGGTCTGGCTCAGGCTGCACACCTTCATGAAACCCTTCGAAATCAAGACCTTCCAAAGGTTTTATCAGACAGTGTCAACGCTTTGTCCGGGCATGATGATCTTCTGAACCTTCTCGAGGCCGCCCTGATCGCAGAGCCGCCCCTATTGGCGCGTGACGGTGGGTTCATCGCGCCGGGCTATGACGCAGATCTTGATGATACCCGGCAATTGCGGGACGAAGGCAAGGGCATCATCGGCAAGATGCAGGCCGAGTTCATCGCCACCACCGGCATCCAGTCGCTGAAGATCAAGCATAACAACGTGCTTGGGTATTTCATCGAAACGACCGCGACCCATGCCCAAAAGATGCTGTCGCCGCCGCTGTCCGAAACCTTCATCCACCGGCAGACAACCGCAAACCAGGTGCGCTTCACCACGGTAGAGCTATCTGAAATCGAGACGAAGATCCTTAACGCCGGCAATCGGGCATTAGAGATCGAAAAGACCCTGTTTCAGTCTCTAAAACAGGCAGTTTTAACCCGAAACGAGCAAGTGGGCGCCGCCGCAGCTGCCCTGGCTGAGATCGATCTGACGGCCGCGCTGGCCCATCTCGCTCGGTCTGAGAACTGGGTGCGTGCCCAGATTGACGACAGCCGAGATTTCGTGGTCGCCTCGGGTCGTCATCCCGTCGTGGAACGCGCGCTTCAAAAGGAGGGAGAGCCATTCATTGCTAATGACTGCACCCTGACGGCAGAGGGCGACAAGGCCGCGCTTACCTTGCTGACCGGCCCCAATATGGCCGGTAAATCAACCTATCTGCGCCAGAACGCCTTGATTGCCATCCTTGCCCAGATGGGCAGTTTCGTCCCCGCGACATCCGCGAAAATCGGCTTGGTCAGCCAGGTTTTCAGCCGCGTCGGTGCTTCGGACGATCTGGCGAGGGGCCGGTCGACCTTCATGGTTGAAATGGTTGAAACGGCTGCGATCCTAAACCAGGCCGATGAACGGGCGTTGGTCATTCTCGATGAGATCGGACGCGGCACCGCCACATATGATGGCCTGTCCATCGCATGGGCCACACTGGAGCACCTGCACGAAGTGAACCGCTGCCGTGCCCTGTTCGCCACCCACTATCACGAGATGACAAGCCTCGCTGATCGGATGGACGGCGTGAAGAACGCCACCGTCGCTGTCCGAGAATGGGAAGGAGAGGTCATTTTCCTGCACGAGGTACGCCCAGGTGCCGCAGACCGCAGCTATGGTGTTCAGGTTGCAAAACTGGCTGGCCTACCAGCCTCAGTCGTCGCACGGGCCCATGATGTTCTGGATGCGCTTGAAAAAGGCGAACGCGAAGGGGGAGAACGCCAAAAGGCCCTGATCGATGACCTGCCGCTGTTCTCCGCCACCCCGGCACCTGCCCCGCAATCTGTGAAACCGTCTCCGGTTGCAGACAGGCTGAAGGACATTCACCCAGATATGCTGACCCCAAAAGAGGCGCTGGACCTGATCTACGAACTGAAATCGCTCGAAAAAGACTAGACGCGAGCAATTTCACTGAAACTGTCCGCGCCCCTTCTTCTTGGCTCAATTACTCCGGGGGTGCGGGGGCTGGCCCCCGCTGCGCGCCCTGTCCGCCTTCACGACGCCGGGGTAGAAGACACGCCGACCTGCGCAGGGCGCAACAAGCGGTCATGCAGCAAGAAGCCAACCGCCATAACCTGAATGATCTCGCCCGCCTTTGTGCCGGGCACGGGCGCTTCGAACATGGCCTCGTGCTCATTCGGGTTAAAGACGTCGCCGTTTTCCGGAACGATCGGGGTCATACCGTGCTTGGAAAACACGTTCAGCAGCTCTCGCAGGGTCAGTTCAACCCCCTCGATCACAGCCGCCGCAACTTCGTTTTCTTCCTTATTCGCTGCTTCCAGCGCGCGTTGCAGGTTGTCATAGACCGGCAACAGATCCCGTGCCAAACGGGTGCTGCCGTAATGCTCGGCCTCGCGCCGGTCACGGTCCGCGCGTTTACGCACGTTTTCGGACTCCGCCAGAGTCCGCAGCAGGCGGTCCTTCAGCTCATCGCGTTCTGCGCGCAGAGCATCCAGTTCCAGCGCTTCAGCAGAAAACTCTTCCTGCTCTTCATCTTCCAGCGCGGCGTCCAGTTCTGCCTCGAGCGCATCGGGGTCGTCCAGGAACATCTCTTCCTTGGGGTCTGCCATCTCAAACCTCTTATGACTGGTCCGAAATCAGCTTTCCGACCAGTTGTGCCGTGTAATCCACAATCGGAACGATCCGGCCGTAATTAAGCCGCGTGGGCCCAATCACACCGACCGCGCCGATGATCTTTCGATCAGCGTTCATATATGGGGAAACCACCAGAGAGGAACCCGAAAGTGAGAAAAGTTTGTTCTCTGACCCGATAAAAATGCGCACACCGTCGCCCTCTTCGGTCAGTTCAAGGAATTCCGCGATGTCCCGCTTGCGTTCAAGGTCATCGAAGAGCGTCCTGATGCGCTCCATTTCTTCGGACTCGCCACCCGACTCGAGCAGATGAGACCGGCCACGCACAATCAGCCGTTCCGTACGATCGCCTTCGTTTTCCCAGATTGCCGCTCCGCTCTCGATCAGTTCACGCGCCAGCTGATCGATCTCCTGACGCCGGGCGCGCACCTCGGTCTCCATGAGGCGGCGAATCTCGGTCACGGTCTTTCCTTCCGCCAGCGCGTTCAGGAAATTTGCCGCCTCTCGCATGGAGCTTGGCGTCTGACCCGGCGGCGGGGTAAAGATCCGGTTCTCAACATGACCATCGGCAAAGACCAGCACCACAAGCGCCTTGTTGGACGCCAGTTGAACGAACTCGATATGCTTGATCGGCGCTTCATGTTTCGGCGCCAGAACAAGGCTTGCGCCTTGGGTGACGCCAGACAAAGCCGACCCCAGCAGATCAAGCTTGTGTGCAACGTCAGTGTTATTGCCACCTACTGTAGCTTCAAGCTTTTCACGGTCTGACAGGGTCAGGTCGCCAACTTCCAGCAGCCCGTCTACGAACATTCGCAAGCCCAGTTCAGTCGGGATGCGGCCCGCCGATACGTGCGGGCTGTTGAGCAATCCAAGAAACTCCAGATCCTGCATCACATTTCGGATCGTAGCTGCTGAAACTTTCTCTGACAGGGTGCGCGTCAAGGTGCGCGATCCCATAGGCGATCCGGTTTCCAGATAGCCTTCGACCACCCGGCGAAACACCTCGCGCGAGCGTTCGTTCATCTCAGCAAGTATATTCGCGGTTTCCGGCATCTTTTTCTGTGCTGTCATGTCAGAAACATTAAGCGGCGGCAGCGACGGAAGGTCAATCGGGGTTGCGTGTCGCAGGGGCTAGGGACTATCCCCATGCCCAAGCGATATGCAGGAGATAGATATGCGCCCGTCAGGCAGAAACCTAGACCAGATGCGTCCGATTGCAATTGAAACCGGCGTAACCCGCCATGCAGAGGGCTCGTGCCTGATCAAGGTCGGCAACACCCATGTGCTGTGCACCGCATCATTGGAAGAGCGTGTACCGCCCTTCCTGCGCAATACCGGGCTTGGCTGGGTGACGGCAGAATATGGGATGCTGCCACGCGCCACCCATACCCGTATGCGGCGCGAGGCATCGGCTGGCAAACAATCTGGCAGAACGCAGGAAATTCAACGGCTTATCGGTCGCTCCCTGCGGGCAGGCATCGACCGGGTTGCGCTTGGCGAACGTCAGATTACCGTCGACTGTGACGTGATCCAGGCCGATGGCGGCACCCGCTGCGCCGCGATCACCGGTGGTTGGGTTGCGCTGCGCCTTGCGGTGAACAAGCTGATGAAGGCGGGTGACATTATCTCTGACCCGATCATGGATCATGTGGCAGCGGTATCCTGCGGGGTTTTCGCCGGTCAGCCGGTGCTGGATCTCGACTATGACGAGGATTCCGAGGCCGGAACCGACGGCAATTTCGTCATGACGGGATCTGGCCAGCTCATCGAGCTGCAAGCCAGTGCCGAGGGCGCCACCTTTAGCCGTGCTCAGTTCAACGAACTGATGGATTTGGCCGACAAGGGTGTTGCCGATCTGGTTGCAGCCCAGAAAGCGGCCGTCGCCTGATGCGCAAGTTCACCGGCGATACCCTTCTTGTTGCGACCCACAACCAGGGCAAGCTGGAGGAGATCGCACATCTTCTGGAACCTCTGGGCATTTCCGTAACATCCGCCAAGGAACACGGACTGCCCGAGCCAGAGGAAACTGGGACGACCTTCGTCGAGAATGCCCGCATCAAGGCCCATACGGCGGCGAAGGCCACCGGACTACCGGCGCTTGCTGATGATTCCGGCATCGAGATTGACGCACTTGGCGGCGCGCCGGGTGTCTACACCGCCGATTGGGCGGAAACGCCGAATGGGCGGGATTTCGTGATGGCCATGACCCGGACACATGAAGAACTGGAGAAGGTCGGGGCCAAAGCCCCCCGCACCGCCCGGTTCTGCTGCACTCTGGTGCTGGCCTGGCCCGACGGACATGACGAGGTCTTCCCCGGCGTGATGGAAGGCGCGGTCGTCTGGCCAATGCGGGGCGATCAGGGTCATGGCTATGACCCGATTTTCCAACCGAAGGGGTATGACATCACCTTTGGCGAAATGGATCGTTGGGAAAAGAACCAGATCAGCCACCGCGCTGATGCGTTCCGCAAACTGGTGGCCGCACTTGGCAAGTGAGGACTGGCAGAAAGGCGGGTTCGGGCTCTACCTGCATTGGCCTTTCTGTCTGGCGAAATGCCCCTATTGCGACTTCAACAGCCACGTCGCCTCGCATGTAGATCAGTCTCGCTGGAAGGCAGCCTATCTTTCGGAAGTCAGAAGATATGGTGAGCTCACCCATGGGCGCACACTAAATACGGTGTTCTTCGGCGGCGGCACGCCATCCCTCATGAACCCCGATCTGGTTCATGCAGTGCTAGAGGAAATCCGCGCAACATGGTCTGTTTCCAATAGTTTTGAGGTCACGCTAGAGGCGAATCCAACATCGGTTGAGGCAGGTCGCTTTTCCGGCTTCCGCGATGCGGGTGTTAACAGAATTTCCATGGGAATTCAGTCACTTAACGACAGTGACCTAAAGCGCCTTGGCAGGATGCACACCGCCAAGGAAGGGCGAGATGCCTTTGATGTCGCCAGAAAGCTGTTTGATCGTGTCAGTTTCGACCTGATCTATGCCCGGCAACACCAGACCCCACAGGAATGGTCAGAGGAGCTAAAACAGGCTCTAAATATGGCGATTGATCACCTTTCGCTCTACCAGCTGACTATCGAGGACGGCACCGCCTTCGGGGATCGCTATGCCATCGGCCGCCTGCCCGGCCTGCCGACGGATGACAGTGCCGCTGATATGTACGACATCACACAAGAGATCACGGAGGCGGCAGGAATGCCCGCTTATGAGATCTCGAACCATGCGCGCGATATGGCGGAGAGCCGGCACAACCTGATCTATTGGCGCTATGGCGACTACATCGGCATCGGCCCCGGCGCGCATGGGCGCTTGACCTTGGGCGGAACCCGCTACGCGACCGAGACCCCGCTGACCCCCACCACCTGGCTTACCCAGGTCGAAACCAAAGGTCACGGCGAATCCTTGCGGGAACCGATCAACCCCAAGGACCAGGCAACCGAGTATCTGATGATGAGTTTGAGGCTGTCCGAGGGGAGCTCTCTCGTGCGGTTCAATGAGCTATCGGGCGTTGAGTTACCACGAGATCGACGAGAGAGACTACAAGATATGGGGTTTTTGACCGAAAGCGCCAACAAAATAAGGGCGACCAGCACTGGTCGCCCCATACTAAACAGTCTACTCAGAGAGCTGCTTTCCTAGCCATTTGAGTTCAGAATCTGGATGATATCGTCCAGCTGGCCAAGATCTGCGTATTTGATAGAAATCTTCCCGGATCCACCGTCAGCGTCATGATCAATGCTGACGGGCAAACCAATCGCAGCAGACAGATCGGATTCCAGCGCCTTTGTATCCGCATCCTTGTCACTAGCGGGGCGCGGTCGTGAAGCGCCACCGGTCGGTGCAGTCGGCTTGCGCATCAGCTTTTCGACCTCTCGCACAGACAGGCCCTTGTTGATCACCTCGCGCGCGATCCTGACAGCATCATCGCTGCCGACAAGCGCACGGGCGTGCCCGGCACTTAGCTGCCCGTCCCGCAGATAACCCTGGACCTCTTCGGGCAGTGTCAGCAAACGCATGAGGTTGGCGATATGAGACCGGCTTTTGCCCATTGCCGTCGCCAGCCGTTCTTGTGTGTGGTTGAACCGGTCCATCAGCTGTCGATAGCCCATGGCCTCTTCCACGGGGTTCAGATCGGCGCGTTGGATGTTCTCGATGATCGCGACTTCCAACACCTCTGTGTCATCAAAATCACGCACTAATACGGGGACTTCATGCAGCTGCGCCATCTGCGCCGCGCGCCAGCGGCGTTCACCGGCAACGATCTGATATGCCCCTTCCTGCGTTGGATCTGGCCTGACGATCAGCGGCTGGATAATCCCTTTCTCGGCGATCGAGTCTGACAGCTCCTCCAGCGCTTCCTGCGTGAAGGCGCGGCGCGGCTGATCGGGGTTCGGGCGCACCTGTTCAATCGGCACGTTCATATCGGGGCGGCGCGGGCTGTCAGGCGCGGCAGTTTCATCTGCGCTCGGCTCGTTGATATCCGCCATCAAGGCCGACAATCCGCGCCCCAGGCCCCTGCTCTTTCTCGTTGCCATTTTCTTGTTCCTCTCAGGCCTGTTGCAACTGCCGGTCCAGCACTTCCCGGGCCAGATCACGATAGGCTTCGCTTCCGCGCGAGGTCGGGTCGTATTGCAGGATCGGCATGGCATAAGACGGCGCTTCGCTGAGCCTCACATTCCGGGGAATCCGGGTCTGATACACCAGATCACCAAGGTTTTCGCGGGCGTCTTCCTCTACTTGACGACACAGGTTGTTGCGCATGTCGTACATTGTCAGAACCACGCCCTCGATCCGCAGCGCAGGGTTTGCCGACTGCCGCACCTCACGGATGGTCAACATCAGCTGCGAAAGGCCCTCCAGCGCAAAAAACTCGGATTGAAGCGGCACCAGAACGGCGTCAGCTGCCACCATGGCGTTAACCGTCAGCAGGTTCAGCGACGGGGGGCAATCCATCAGGATGATGTCAAAACCGGCGACCATAGTGGGTGCCAGCGCGTCTTTCAGCAGGAAAACCCGATTCTCATTGCTCACTAGCTCCACATCAGCGGAACTCAGATCCGTGGTCGACGGCGCAATCCACAGGTTGTCGACACCGGTCGGCAGCACAATTTCTCGCAGTGGCATGTCTTCGATCAACAGATCATAAGTGGTCACGTTGCGCTGATCAGTATCGATTCCAAGCCCGGTTGAGGCATTTCCCTGCGGGTCCAGGTCGATGACCAGTACCCTTTGCCCTTCAGCGGCCAAGGCCGCGCCAAGGTTGATAGCGGTTGTCGTCTTCCCGACCCCGCCTTTCTGGTTTGCAATCGCTATACAGCGGGGCCGCCGGAACTCAGGCACGTTGTACATCTCCGATTTTCAGAATCACGGCCCCGTCGGCCGTTTGGCTGGGTATAGATTCCATCGTCATGCGCCATGTCTCAAGCGCTTCTTCCACTTCCTGCCCATGTGTCGCGCCTTTCAGGAAAAGGGCGGTGCCATCAGGTGACAGGTGCCGCTCCGCGTGGCCAAGCAATTTCGTTAGCGAGGAAAGCGCCCTTGCAGACAATATCACGGCGTTTTGCGGGGGGGCCTCTTCGATACGGCGTGTCAAAACGCCGATCTTCAGGCCCATCTGAGCTGCGACGGTACGCAGAAAGCTGCCCTTGCGAAGATCGCTTTCGATGAAGGTAAATCTAAGGCCAGGCGCCTTTTCAGCAGCAATTGCAGCGCAGACGAGCCCGGGGAAGCCCGCACCAGACCCGATGTCCAGCCACAATCCCTCTTTCACCGGGCAAAGATCGAATACTTGCGCAGAATCAAGGAAATGACGCGTCCAAAGTTCCGGGATCGTACCCGGCGCCACCAGATTGATCGCCTTCTGCCATTTCACCAGCGCAGCGGCATAGGTTTCGAGGCGTTCGAATGTTTCACGTGAAACATCGGCTTGCAGACGCGCGCGCGCCTCTTCCTCGGTCATGCGCTTTTCCGTTCATGCTGGCGGATCTTGGTCAGCAAAAGCGTCAAGGCAGCAGGGGTCATCCCCTCTATCCGGCCCGCCTGCCCCAGGGTCTGAGGGCGGATCATGGTCAGCTTGCCCCGCAATTCATTCGACAGCCCATCAATGCCATCATAGGAAAAGGATGCTGGTATCTTGTGCGCCTCGTCGCGCTTCAGCGCGGCCACGTCGGATTTCTGTCGCTCGATATAACTTGAATAGAGCGCTTCGCGGCTAAGCTGATCCTTGGTTTCCCGGTCCACGGCGTCGACCTCGGGCCAAATACCGGACAAGTCCTCAATTGTGATATCCGGGAACGACAACAGGTCCAAAGCCGTTCGCCTTTGGCCGTCTTGATTGACATTCAGCCCGTGGCGGCGCGCTTCGGTCGGGGTCAGGTCCACGCCACGCAGCGTGTCATAGCCCTTTGCCAGCCGCTCCATCTTGTCCTCAAACGCCGCGATCCGCGCTTCGCTGGCGATTCCCAGCTCCATTGCACGAGGTGTAAGGCGCTGATCCGCATTATCAGCGCGCAGGGTCAGACGGAATTCAGCGCGCGAGGTAAACATGCGATAGGGCTCCGCCACGCCGCGCGTCACAAGATCGTCGATCATCACGCCGATATAGGATTCGCTCCGGCTGAATGTCACAGGCTCCTGATCCAAGATTTGTTGAGCAGCGTTCAACCCAGCCACAAGACCTTGTGCCGCAGCTTCCTCATATCCCGTGGTGCCGTTGATCTGCCCGGCCAGGAACAGGCCCGGTACATCCTTAACCTCCAGCACCGGGCTCAGCGCGCGGGGATCGACATAGTCATACTCGATGGCGTAGCCGGGTTGCAGGATCTCTGCCTGTTCCAGTCCTCTGATCGAGTGAACGTAGTCGTGCTGTACCTCTTCCGGCAGCGACGTGGAGATGCCGTTAGGATAGACGGTGTCATCGTCCAGCCTCTCTGGCTCCAGAAAGATCTGATGGGAGTCCTTGTCAGCGAACCGCACGATCTTGTCTTCGATCGACGGACAATAGCGCGGGCCAATGCCCTCTATGTGCCCACCATACATGGCGGAGCGGTCAAGGTTATCGCGGATGATCTGATGGGTCTTCTCGTTTGTATGGGTGATCCCACAAGAGATCTGCCGCACCTGTGGGCCTTTGGACAGGAACGAAAACATCACCGGATCCTCATCCGCCGGCTGGCTTTCGAGGATATCCCAGTTGATGGTCTTGCCGTTCAAGCGCGGCGGCGTTCCGGTTTTCAGGCGGCCGAGCGGCAGGCCGAAATCGGCTATCCGCTCTGCCAGCAGGTTGGATGGTTTATCCCCCATGCGTCCGCCGGGGCGTTGCTTGTCGCCGATATGGATGATCCCACGCAGAAAGGTACCCGTGGTCAGAACCACTGCGCGAGCACTGATCTCACTGCCATCTTCAAGCCTGACACCCGCGATACGGCCACCGTTCAGCATCAGATCGGCGGCTTCGCCTTCCAGGATGGTCAGATTGGGCAGCGCGGCCAGTTCGGCCTGCATAGCAAGACGGTAGAGCTTTCGATCCGACTGCGTGCGCGGGCCCTGAACGGCGGGCCCTTTACGGCGATTGAGCAGGCGGAACTGGATACCAGAGGCATCCGCCACACGGCCCATGGCCCCGCCAAGCGCATCAATTTCGCGAACGAGATGGCCTTTACCCAAGCCACCGATCGCCGGGTTACAGGACATGACCCCAATCGCGTCGGCCCGCAAGGTCAACAGCGCCACCCGCACACCCCGACGTGCAGCCGCGTGGGCAGCATCAGAACCAGCGTGGCCGCCACCGATAACCACTACATCGAAATCCAGATGTTTCACGTGAAACACTCCTACTTGCCGAGACAGAATCGCGAAAAGATTTCGCCCAACACCATCTCCACATCTATGCGACCAATCAGAGAATCAAGCCGGCGGATCGCACTGCGCAGATGTTCCGCGGCCAACTCGGTCCTATCTGGTCCGGCTTTTACCTCATCCATTCCCGCTTCCAAAGCCCCAAGCGCGGCCTGCATTGCTTCTGCATGGCGGGCATGCGTTGCGGTCTGTTGGCGCGCAGCGCGATTGGACAGCGTATGCGTAACCTGATCAATCAGCGCGGACACACCCTGCCCCGTGGCCCCGGAAATTCCATCGATCCCATGAAGGTCCGACTTTCCCAGCAACACGATATCATCTTCGAGCAGCTCGATATTTGGCTGCTCATCCGGTGTGGACTTCAGAAAAACCCGCAGATCTGCTGCCTCTGCCCTGGCGCGGGCGCGGTCGATGCCGATACGTTCAATCTCATCCCCGGCCTCTCGCAGACCAGCGGTATCCAGAACTGTGACCGGCAATCCGCGCAAATCCATCCGCACTTCGATCACGTCACGAGTGGTGCCCGCAATATCAGAAGTGATCGCCGCCTCTCGCCCGGCGAGAGCATTCAGAAGCGTGGATTTTCCCGCATTTGGCGCACCCAGAATGGCCACTTCAAATCCATCACGGATACGTTCTGCTACATCTACCCCGGCGATCTCGCGGGTCAGGTCATTCATGACAGGGGTCAGCAACGACAAAACTTCGGGCGTCACATCGACTGGCACCTCTTCATCGGCGAAGTCGATTGTGACCTCAAGCAACGCTGCCGCGCGCAGCAGGTTTTCGCGCCACTGATCAACAAGCTGGCCCAAACTGCCGGAAAGAACCCGCAGGGCCTGCACCCTTTGCGCTTCTGTTTCCGCATCAATCAGGTCTGCCAGCCCCTCCACCTGTGCCAGGTCCATCCGGTCGTTTTCCAACGCGCGACGGGTAAATTCCCCCGGTTCCGCCATGCGAGCCAAGCCAGTGGCGGAAATTGCGCTTAGGACAGCCTTAACCGTTGCCGGGCTCCCATGGACCTGAAACTCCACCACATCCTCTCCAGTGAAGCTGTGGGGGGCCTGGAAGGCCAGGACAAGGGCATCGTCAAGATGGGCGCCCTGCCCGTCTTTCAGCCGCCGAAGACGCGCCTGTGACGGTGCAGGAATAGATCCGGCCAATGCTTGGCCAACGGCGAACGCGTCCAGACCCGAAATACGGATCACCGCGACGCCGGCTTTTCCCGGCGCCGTAGCCAGCGCAAAGATCGTATCCATGGGCCCCTCCGCGGGGTCAGCTGTTCATCGAATCGAAGAATTCAGCGTTCGACTTGGTCTGCTTGAGCTTTGAGATCAGGAACTCGATGGCATCCGTCGTACCCATCGGGTTCAGGATACGGCGCAGAAGGAATGTCTTGTGGAGGTCTTTGGAATCGACCAGCAGATCTTCCTTCCGGGTGCCGGATTTGAGGATGTCCATCGCCGGGAACACACGTTTGTCTGCAACCTTGCGGTCCAGCACAATCTCGCTGTTGCCGGTGCCTTTGAATTCTTCAAAGATCACCTCGTCCATGCGGCTGCCGGTGTCGATCAGCGCTGTGGCGATAATGGTCAGGGACCCGCCTTCCTCGATATTCCGCGCCGCACCAAAGAACCGCTTCGGCCGCTGCAGGGCGTTTGCATCCACACCACCCGTCAGAACCTTGCCAGAGCTGGGGACCGTCGTGTTGTATGCACGCCCAAGGCGCGTGATGGAGTCTAGCAGGATCACCACGTCACGCTTGTGTTCTACAAGGCGTTTGGCTTTCTCGATGACCATCTCGGACACGGCAACGTGGCGCGTGGCAGGTTCGTCGAAGGTAGACGAAATGACCTCGCCCTTCACCGACCGCTGCATGTCGGTCACTTCCTCGGGCCTTTCGTCAATCAGCAGAACGATCAGGTAACATTCCGGATGGTTCTTCTCGATCGAGCTGGCAATGTTCTGCAACAGAACCGTCTTACCGGTGCGCGGCGGAGCCACGATCAGCGACCGCTGCCCTTTACCAATCGGAGCCACAAGGTCGATGATCCGGGCGGACCGATCCTTTGTGGTCGGATCATCCAGTTCCATCTTCAGCCGCTCATCAGGATAGAGCGGTGTGAGGTTATCAAAGTTGATCTTGTGCCGCGCGCGTTCCGGATCTTCGAAGTTGATCTGAGCAACCTTCACCAGCCCGAAATATCGTTCGTTTTCACGAGGCGCATGAATGACACCTTCAACCGTGTCACCAGTGCGCAGGCTGTGCTGGCGGATCATGTCCGGCGAAACGTAGATATCGTCTGGACCGGGCAGATAGTTCGCCTCGGGTGAGCGGAGAAATCCAAACCCATCCTGCAAAACCTCCAGCACACCATCGCCGGAAATCTCCCAACCCTCCTCAGCGCGTTCCTTGAGGATTTGGAACATCATCTCGCCCTTGCGCATGGTCGAGGCATTTTCGATGTCCAGATCTTCGGCCATCGCCAACAGGGCTTTGGGGGATTTAGCCTTAAGATCGGCCAGGTTCAGCTTTTCAATGGTCATGGGGGATAGTCCCTTGGCTGGCCCTGCCGTGTTTCAGGCATGCCGCGTGTCGATATTCATAGGGAAACAGCAAGGCCGGACGGCCAAGTTGAAAAGCGAGATAAGGAAAGGCTGCGGTTAAGTCAACCGGGCTTAGGAAAACGGCCTTGCGATGACGGAAATCACGATGACAACCATCAGAACCGTGGGAAGCTCGTTCATCATCCGGTAGGTGCGCCCAGTGCGGATATTCTCGCCCTTGGCAAAATCCTTGCGACGCAGGGCCAGCCAATGATGAAACCACGTCATCCCCAGCACAGCCGCCGCCTTTGTCCAAGGCCAGACTTCGCCCCAATAGACGATGCCGGGTGTGAAGACGAGTGCGAGGCCAAAGACCCAAGTGGCGATCATCGCCGGGTTCATGATCACACGCAGCAACTTGTATTCCATGGTCTGGAAGAGCTGATCGGTTTCATTGCCCTGACCTACCTGCTCTGCGTGATAGACGAAAAGACGTGGCAGGTAGAACAGCCCAGCCATCCAGGCGAGTACTGACATCACATGCAGGCTCTTGGTCCAGGGATAGGCCGCTGCCAAAAAATCGCCGATCATGGGTCTCTCCGTTCTCTGCTCTCTTCAATAAATATATTTATTTAAAAGAAAAGATGATGTGGTTGTTGTACCGTGGATAACTGGGAAAACCCAGTTTGACAGATTCCATGCCAAGGGTTCTCCACAGGTCTCACCGTTCGGATTGGCGGGTATCGAAAACTTCGAGTATCACATATTTGCATTTAATATCAAATAGATAGGGAAAGCTCCCCTGTGTATAACTGTGGGAGAACCTGTGGTTTGTTCTACAGAGGACAAACCAGTCCACTTCAGTCTGGTGAAGAATTGTCCCCGTGGAAAACAGCTGCGTAAACCATCGAGAATGGGCGATCCGGGCTTGGATGACCCGACAAGAGCAAGATATACTCACCCCATACCCGGGCTTGGCCCCAGACTTGTTCATAGAGTTATCCCATGACGCAGATCATTCTGGCCTCAAGCTCTGGCATCCGTCAGACTTTGCTGGCAAATGCCGGCATTCCCTTTACTGCTCTGCCCGCACGCATTGACGAGGACGCTATCAAGGCTTCCTTGCTGGCCGAGGACGCGACACCGCGTGATGTTGCCGATGCCCTGGCAGAATTCAAAGCTCGAAAGATTGCTGAAAAGCATCCGGATGCCACAGTGATCGCATCGGATCAGGTTCTGGAATTTCAGGGGCAGATCCTATCCAAGCCCACCAGCAAAGAGGCTGCCGCGGATCAGCTGCGCGCGCTTCGTGGTAAACAACACAAGCTGCTCTCTGCCGTTGTGGTCTATTCAGGGGCTGAGCCGGTATGGCGCTATGTAGGCCAAGTGCGCTTGCTGATGCGTGATATCAGTGACGACTACCTTGCCGCCTATCTGGACCGAAATTGGCCAGGCATCGGTGACAGCGTGGGCAGCTACAAGCTGGAAGAAGAAGGCGTACGGCTTTTCAGCCGCATCGAAGGCGACTACTTTACCGTTCTGGGTCTGCCACTTCTGGAACTCATCGGGTTCCTGACCCAAAAGGGAGAGATCGAGGGATGACGGAAAAGCTGTTGCTGGCCGGGGTGATCGGCGACCCGATCGCGCATAGCCGGTCGCCTCGCCTGCATGGCCATTGGTTGTGGCGCTACGGAATAAACGGCCACTACGTACCGCTGCATGTTACCCGCGAACGGTTGCATGATACGTTGCGACTGTTGCCGGATCTGGGGTTCAAGGGCGTCAATGTCACGATTCCGCATAAGGAAACCGTGCTGCAAATCGCAGACTCCGTCACCGACCGCGCTGCGTTGATCGGGGCAGCCAATACGCTGACTTATACTGCGAACGGAAAACTTCAGGCTGACAATACCGATGGTGTCGGCTTCATGGACAATATCAAGCAATATACGCCCGGCTGGTCTGCTTCTGAGGGCCCCGCGCTGGTGCTTGGTGCAGGCGGCGCAGCCCGCGCCGTTGTGTCTGCACTGCTGTCTGACGGCTGCCCGCATGTGTTTTTGGTAAACCGCACCCGCGCCCGGGCCGAGGCCCTTCAGGATCACTTCGGAGCCAAGGTTCATGTCGCGGACTGGACCCGCATTCCCAATGTATTGGATGAGGTTGCCCTTTTGGTGAACACCACGTCCCTTGGCATGGTTGGCAAACAGCCCCTTCATATCGACCTTGAACGGCTGAACCCTGCCACGGTGGTGAATGACATCGTCTACAATCCCCTGCGCACTGATCTGCTGGAAGAGGCCGCGGCGCGCGGCTGTCACACCGTGGATGGTCTGGGGATGTTGCTGCATCAGGCTGCACCAGGGTTTGAACGCTGGTTCGGCGTGAAACCCGAGGTCGATGACGAGCTTCGCGCCGTGGTGCTGGGGGAATGAGCTACATCCTTGGCCTTACCGGCTCCATCGGGATGGGTAAGTCGACAACGGCCCAGTTCTTCCGAGAAGCTGGCGTACCCGTCTGGGATGCCGATGCCGCCGTTCACCGGATCTATGCCAAGGGCGGCGCGGCGGTAGAGCCGATCAGCCGGATTTGCCCGGATGCGACCGGCATAGGCAAAGTTGATCGAGATATTCTGAAAGCGTGGATTGCTCGAGACGACACCGCACTGGCGCAGCTGGAACAGGTCGTGCATCCGCTTGTTGCAGCGGACCGTGCGGAATTTATTTCCGCCAACTCAGACGCACCCCTGATCGTGCTCGACATTCCCTTGCTGTTTGAAACCGGATCGGCAGCCAACATGGACGGTGTGCTTGTCGTATCCGTCGATGCAGAAGAACAGCGCCGTCGTGTGTTGGACCGGGCTACGATGACAGAGCAGATGTTCGCCTCCATCCTCGCCCGGCAGACGCCTGATGCAGAAAAACGCGCCCGCGCGGATTTCGTGATCGAAACCTATGATCTGGACAGCGCCCGCGCTGACGTGCTGAAACTGATCGACAAGCTGACCGGGGAACACCATGCGTGAGATTGTGCTCGACACTGAAACGACCGGATTCGACCCTGAATCAGGCGACCGGATCGTCGAGATCGGGGCGATTGAGCTTTATAACCACCTGCCGACCGGTGAAACGTTCCACGTCTATATCAACCCCGAACGGTCCATGCCGGATGAGGCATTCGGTGTGCACGGGATCGGGCCAGACCTTCTGGAATCAGGCCCGCGCGGACCGAACCCCGGGGAAGTCACGCTAAAGGACAAACCGGTTTTCGCGGCCTTCGGGCAGAAGTTTCTGGATTTCGTCGGTATGGATTCCAAGCTGGTCATCCACAATGCCAGCTTTGACATGAAATTCCTGAACGCTGAACTGCGGTGGCTGAACCTGCCGCAGATTCCTTGGGAACGGGCCGTCGACACGCTGGCGATTGCGCGCAGGAAGTTTCCCGGTTCTCCCGCGTCGCTCGATGCCCTTTGCCGCCGGTTCGGGATCGACAATTCCTCGCGCACTTTGCACGGCGCGCTGCTCGACTCCGAGATCCTGGCAGAGGTCTATCTGGAACTTATCGGCGGACGGCAGCCCGATTTCGCATTGTCTGCGCGGGTGGAAACCACTTCGACAGGTCAACCGACCGAAGCCTGGCGACCCAAACCCCGGCCCACTCCGCTGCCATCCAGGATCACCCAAGAAGAAGCCGCCGCCCATACATCCTTTGTTGAGGAAATGGGCGACGGCGCTGTCTGGAAGAAATTCGGCTGATCAGGCGTCTGCGTGCGGCTTGGACTGTGCGACGCGGGCCAGCTGATTGCGGTAGATCTGCACGAAATCCATGTTGTCGAGGTTCAGCGGCGGATAGCCACCATCGCGCGAGATGTCCGACACGATGCGGCGGATGAACGGGAACAGCATCCGCGGGCATTCGATATGCAGGAACGGATGCAGTTGCTGTTCGTTCACGTTCTCGATCTGGAACACACCAGCGTAATCCAGCTCGATCAGGAAGATCTGCGAGCCGTCTTCCTTGGTTTTGTTGTCGATCTTCAGTTTGACGACAACATCGTACTGGTTCTCTGTCTGGCGCTTGCGTGCCTCAACACCGACCTGCACCTGAATTTCAGGCTGAGTGTTGCCCTGAAGGGACTTTTGCGCGGCGATGTTTTCGAAAGACATGTCGCGGATGAATTGGGCAAGGACCTGCATCTTGGGCAGGACGGGTGCCTGCGCTGCGCCTTCGGGGGCTTGGGTCCCGTTTTCTTCGGCCATCTGTATCTCCGGGTTTATAAGGTTGAAGGCGGTTTATCAGGTGAATCCGGTCGCCTCAATGGCGAGTCCAGCCAGAAGGGCCGTTTCGTGGCGTGTTATCGTCCACTTCGTATTCCCCTTCTATGATCACATCGGGCCCTTGGCGGGTCTGGGTCCATTGTTGCTGGCCCGCGACCACGGATTCCACCTTAATCCGCTTGCGCAATTCCCGTAGCACCAGATTGCGGAAACCCGGCATCAACAAAGCAAATCCAAGCGCATCGGTGAAGAACCCTGGCGTCAGAAGCAGGGCACCGGAAAACAAAATCATCGCGCCGTGGGCCAGCGGCTCCGTAGGATCGTTCAAATCGTTGAAACTGTTGCGCAGGTTGGCCAGCGCTCGTGCCCCCTGCGACCGCACAAGCATGGACCCTATTACAGCGGTCAAAATCACAATACCGAGTGTTGGCCACAATCCGATCAGCCCGCCAACCTGAATAAACAAGGCGATTTCAATGATCGGCACGCCGACAAACAGGAAAAACAGCCACATCTTGTGTCCTTTCTTCGATCAAGGAAGCGGTTGGCACATGGACTTGACCGCCCCTCGCGCCTACATATGTGCAATCGAGCTACAAGATTTAACCCCAATCGCCCGAAAGAGGTTCCGACATGAACTCCCTACTGCAACTGCTGGTGTTGGCCGGGATTGCGATTTTCCTGATCCTGAAGCTACGCAGTGTTCTGGGCACGCGGGACGGGTATGAAAATCCGCACGCGGATGCCCCCGTTCAACGCAGCGGCACAAGGCGGGATTTTGCAGTTATCGAAGGCGGTCCTGACCGGGATATCACCGATCACGTCGATGATGGCACTGATGCTGCAAAGGCGCTTGCCGCGATGAAAATGGCAGAGCCCGGATTTTCTGTCTCGGAATTTCTGCAAGGGGCACGTGGCGCTTACGAAATGATCCTGATGGCCTTTGAAAATGGCGATGTCGAAGGGCTGCGCCCATTCCTGGCAGATGACGTGATGGAGACCTTTGAAGAGGTAATCCGCAATCGTGAGGAACAGGGACTTTCTATCGACGCCAACTTTGTCGGCGTGCGAGAGCTGGCCTTGCAGGATGCCAGCTTTGACCGGTCTGACAGTATGGCAGAGGTCACCGTGCGTTTCGTGGGCGAGCTAACCTCTGTCGTTCGGAACGCGGCCGGTGAATTGGTCGAGGGCGATCCCAATGCGATCAAGCGCCAGCGCGATGTCTGGACATTTGGCCGCAAGATGGGCAGCTCTGACCCCAACTGGGTTCTGGTCGCAACCGGCGGGTAATCGTGTATGCGCGGCGGGCTTTTTTCTCTGGTCTTGTCCGCCGCGACCCTGTTTTGTGCCCCTGTGATGGCACAGAACAATGCGCAAATTCTCAGCTTCAACGATCTCGACGGATGGGCGGAGGACGACCACCAAGCCGCGCTTGAGGTCTTTCTGAACACATGTCCCGACATGGATGACGGTGAATGGCTGCGTCTTTGTGCCGTAGCGCAGCAGCAACCCAACGCCCGCACGTTCTTTGAGCTGTTCTTTCGCCCCGTCCTGATTGGCGGTGATGAACCCGCTCTGTTCACCGGTTATTTCGAACCGGAACTGCATGGCTCACTCACCCCGACATCGCGCTATCGATATCCCGTCTACCGAATGCCACCCGATGTGGTCGAACCCTGGCATACAAGGCGAGAAATTGAACAGGACGGACTGCTAGAAGGCCAAGGGCTGGAGATTGCCTGGGTCGATGATGCCGTGGAACTGTTTTTTCTCCAGATCCAGGGATCGGGCCGAATTCGCCTGCCGGATGGAAGGGTGATCCGTGTGGGTTATGCCGGACGCAACGGGCACGAGTACCGATCTATCGGGCAAGAATTGATCCGCCGGGGAATCTATCAGCCGCATCAGGTGTCGGCGCAGGTGATTGGATCGTGGGTCAGACGCAATCCAAGCGCCGGGCGCGAGTTGCTCTACCACAATCCTTCCTATGTTTTCTTCCGGGTGATCCGCACGCGGAACCCGGATGATGGCCCGCTTGGCGCAATGAACCGGTCGATTACGCCAATGCGGTCGATTGCTGTCGATCCAAGGTTCACGCCATTGGGCGCACCCGTCTGGATCGAAAAGGACGGTGAAACGCCGCTGCGCCGCCTGATGATCGCACAGGATACCGGATCAGCCATTCAGGGCGCGCAACGGGCCGATGTATTCTACGGTTTCGGGGATGAGGCCGGGTTGGAAGCAGGCCGTATCAGAGACCCGGGTAGGATGATCGTTTTGATGCCGATCGAACGGGCCAATCTCATGGTCCCGGACGTCTGAGATGGCGCGAAGAAGGCCCAAATCCCTTAGCGAGGAAGACCGCAAGCTATGGTCCGCAGTTACCCGGACTGTCACCGCTTCGAGACCGGAAAAACCAAAGCCGGATCATCCCGCTGCGTCTGATCCGCATCACCATCCAAAGCCGAAACACAAGCCAAGCTTTGAAGTACGCGACTTCCGCATTGGCGAAACCGTTACAACCGCCCTGCCCGGCAGCCAGCTTGCGCCTTCGGTATCCGAACGGCTGGCCCAAGCGCCGGTGCGGATGGATCACGGCACACACAGAAGGATGCTGCGGGGCAAACTAAAACCAGAGGCCAGGATTGACCTTCACGGGATGACTCTGGCGCAGGCGCATCCGGTTCTGACGCGGTTTATTCTTGGTGCGCATGAAGATGGGCTAAGGCTGGTGCTGGTGATCACCGGCAAGGGAAAGGACCGAGATGATCCGGGCCCAATCCCGATCCGCCGAGGCGTGTTGAAACATCAGGTGCCCAACTGGCTGCATATGCCACCGCTTGGCCGCGTCGTTCTGGATATTCGAGAGGCGCATATTCGCCATGGCGGAACAGGCGCCTATTACGTCTATCTACGTCGTTCTCGGTAGGCTTCGAACTGCGGTTCCAACGCCGAACCAAATCAGGCAGGACGCCCCCAGAAACCACGCGGCAATACCCAGCATCTGTTCCGGGAAGGTGATGCCCCGGTCGATCAAGACACCTGATATTGCCGGGCCAATCGCCGAACCCAGCACCATCGCCGCCGTCGCGATGGATTTGATGCCGCCGATATGGCGGGTGCCGTAGAATTCTGCCCAGAACGCCGACGGCAGAGTCGAATTTGCCCCTGTTGTCACCGCCATCAGCGCAAACGCGATAGCAGCCCACCAAAGGGAGTCCGCACTGGCCATGACAACAAAGCTGATGGCCACGGGGATCTGGTAAAATGGCATCAGGCGACGCGTGCCGAACCGGTCAATCGCCCATCCCGCCAAAAGCATGAACGCCGTTGAGATGATCGTATAGACCGGGAACAGGGCGACGAAGCCCACGTGGCTCCAACCTTTGACCTCGGCCAGATGCACCTGCTGGAAAAACAGCGCGGTGACGAAGGCAGAGGGACCGAGAATAGAGGGCAGAACACACCAGAACAGCGGATGACGCAGCATGTCGCCACGTGTCCAGTGACGGTTGTCTATCCCGACGGCGGATTCACTTTCTGCCAAGGATTGCGGGGTCCGTTCCTGCCTTAGCAGGCGTTGCATCACCGGCAGCATCAGCAGCACAAACACCGCTGACACAATCCACAAATAGTGCCAGTCCATGATGGTCATCGCAGCGACAAACAATACCGGCAAAAGCGCTTCACCAATGGCAAAACCGGTGGCCGAGATCGCCAGCGCCTTGCCGCGTGTGGCCACGAACCAGCGGGCCATGGCGACAGCGGCGATATGGCTGGTCATTCCCTGCCCGGTGAAACGCAGCAGGAAGATGGCAACCGGCAACAGGACGGCGAACGGGTTGAGCGCCATGAACAGACACGCAAAGGCGAGACCCGCAAAGACGAACGCCCCAAGAACCCTGACCCGCAGGCGGTCCGTCAGAACACCTGACCAGACCATAACGATGGCAGACACCGTGGTTCCGGCTGAATAGATCAGGCCCCAATCCCCGTCGGACAGGGAAAAAGTGGACATGATCTGACCCGCAAAGATCGAGATGAAGAAGGTTTGTCCGAAACTGGACGTAAAGCTCAGCAGAACCCCTGCCAGAAGAAACGCAGCATTGTCGCGCAGGAAGGCAAGGGTCGCTGTCATTGGCTGATCGGGCTGAGCAGGATCTGCGTGGCATTGCGCACGGTCAGAATTGTGCCAGACCAAAGATCGACGGGTATCTCCGCCGAATCCTGCCCGAACTCGGGCAATCCCCGGAACATCTGGATGAGCGAGGGTGAGGTCGCCACGGTGGCGTGGTTCGTCCAGTCCCCGACCCCGGATCGGAAGGCAGAGATATCGACTAGCAAGACGTCAAACTCGGCCACGTCCTCCGGTGTACCGATATTGCCCAAGCGGTTCTGACGACCGGTGATGCCAGCCGACAGGCGAAGGGCACGGTCGTTTGACGATGTGAAAACCACAAAGGGCTGCGGAAGCGGGTCAACAGCACGAGCCTGGCTTTGGAACACCTCGATGTCGATATCTGGCGAAATCAGGACAACCCCGGAGAGCGACTGTAAAACAGCGTCATTGCCGGAGATCCTGATCTGCCGAAGGGTTTCCATGGTGATGTAGGCACCAAGCGAATGGCCTACCAACAGAATGCGCCGCGCCCCGGCTGCGTGCAGATCCCTTAGAAACTCTTCTAACGCGTCACGCGAAAATGCGGCGCTTTCCCGGTCAAAGACATAGCCGAAGGGCGTTCCCGCGCTGGGCCACGCGAAATGCGCGGTCAGGCCGGGGGCCTCATAGTCATGGGCCATCTGGGCAATGCGAAACAGGCCCGAGGCGAAGTTGTTGTTGTAGCCGTGAACGAAAACCACGACCTCCCGATCCTCGGGCGGCAGCGCTTGCAGCGCATCGCGTATGTCGGAACGGAACACACCGGGGCTGGCATAGCTTCCAGCATCGGTCACAACAAAATCGGTTACGGGATCGGGAACCGGTCCTTGCGGCCAGGTCACTTCCCCCAATTCGCGGTCGGGCGGGATGGACACCTCAAACCGCGCATATTCCACCCCACTTTCCCGACCTGCGGTAAAGTGCTGATCCTCAAAAGCGCGGTTCGTGGCGACGAAAACAGTGCGCATCCCCGCATCCGGCACAGAGCGGGCGACCATCGCGATATTGGGTGGGGTTCCGCAGGCAGCTGTCAGGAACAGAAGCGCGGCGAGCAGAAAGCGTGGCACAGGAAAGGACCGGGGTAAAAAAGGGCGTTCGCCGCCCTATAGCACGTAACGCCCCAGATCGGCAGAGCGCATCAGCTCGCCCAGGTTCTTTTCTACGAATGCGGCATCCACGACAACGGTTTCGCCGGGTCTGTCCGGTGCAGTAAAGCTGAGCTCTTCGAACACCCTTTCCATCACGGTATAAAGCCGCCGCGCGCCGATGTTTTCGACGCTGCTGTTCACCTCGGCCGCGATGCCAGCCAGTGCCTTGATCCCGTCCTCGGTGAAGCTGACCGTTACCTCCTCGGTCGCCATCAGCGCGGTATATTGCAGGGTCAGGGCGTTGTCGGTTTCCGTCAGGATGCGCACGAAGTCATCCTCAGTCAGCGGTCGCAGTTCTACCCGGATGGGCAGCCGGCCCTGTAGTTCAGGCAACAGGTCTGAGGGCTTGGCGATGTGGAAGGCGCCCGATGCGATGAACAGGATGTGGTCGGTTTTCACCGGCCCATGCTTGGTGCTGACGGTCGTTCCTTCGATCAGCGGCAGCAGGTCACGCTGCACGCCTTCGCGGGACACATCCGCGCCGCGCGCGTCCGACCGGGCGGACACCTTGTCGATCTCGTCGATGAAGACGATGCCATTCTGTTCGACCGCTCGAACGGCTTCACGCGTTACAGCTTCTGCGTCCAGCAGCTTATCGGCCTCTTCGTCGATCAACACTTCATAGCTGGCGGCGACGGTCATTCGCCGTTTCACGGTGCGCCCGCCAAAAGCTTTCCCGAAGATGTCACCGAGGTTCATCATTCCTCCGCCCATCCCGCCGGGCTGGCCGGGAATTTCGAACATCCCTCCCATCGGGGTCGAGGTATCGGCCACCTCCAGTTCGATCATCTTGTCGTCCAGCTCGCCCGAGCGCAGTTTCTTGCGAAACATTTCACGAGTCTGTTCGCGTGCATCGGTTCCCGCCAACGCTTCGATCACGCGTTCTTCCGCGGCGTTGTGGGCATTCGCCTTGACCTCTTCGCGCATATGTTCACGCACCATGATCTGGGCGGCATCCACCAGATCGCGGATGATCTGTTCCACGTCTCTCCCGACATAGCCCACCTCGGTAAACTTGGTGGCTTCAACCTTGATGAAAGGTGCTCGGGCGAGTTTCGCCAGGCGTCGGCTGATCTCGGTCTTACCAACGCCCGTGGGCCCGATCATCAGAATGTTCTTCGGATAAACCTCATCCCGCAGATCATCCCCCAACTGCTTGCGCCGCCAGCGATTGCGCAAGGCCACAGCGACGGCGCGCTTGGCATCTTTTTGGCCGATGATGAAACGATCCAGCTCGGAAACGATTTCGCGGGGGGTCAGGTCGGTCACGATAAAGACTCCTCAGGGGTCAGGATGTCCCAGGGGGGAAGGCGGGTTTTGCCAGGGAAACCCGGCAAGATGTTCATAATGGCGCGGCGGATGTTTTCCCATTGCGCGCCAAGCACAATCAGCACAAGGCCGAGCATCAGGATGGACAGGAAGGCCGCGCCTTCCATGACGGTGAAGGCGAGTGCCACGATATATCCGACGCCAGAGACGAGAAAAGATCGGCGGTCGATGGCGATTGCAAACAGGGCCATAGCCAACACGAATACCAAAACCATCAGCTGCGCCGTGACAGTGCCGACATCAAAGAGCGTCAGGGATACGGTGTTCATGATCGCAGGCGCGGCAATTACATGTAGCCAGAAGCCGCTGGATGACCGGCGCGTCACCCGGTGCGGGTCGCTCATGTCGAAGCGCAGGGCCACGGCAAGGCCAACAAGGCCAAGCAAGATGGTAAGTAAGGCGAAGGGACCTTCGGCAGACAAAAGAAACAGGTCGCGCGGATCCTCGGGCAGGGTTCCGCCAATCGCGATGATGCCAAAGCAGGTTGCGAAGACCCCTAGGGCAATCAATGCCATCGTGAACGGCACGCGAAACACGGCGTAGTAGATACAAAGCAGCACAGTTGAGACCCCTGCGGCAAGCGTCAGGGTCATCGGCAGATCACCCCGCAACATCCAGCTCAGGCCCATGCCAAACTGAGCCGTGGAGATGCCGAAGAAGATCGCCAGCGCAATGGAGGGGGCAACCATCCGGCGCTTGAGCGTGAAATAGCGGGCCAGCAGAATAACAGCCCCCGCGGCCAGCGCGGCATAGATCATCGTGGCGACGTAGCCGATGGTTGAGATCTCAAAAAGGCTCAGCCCTGTCAGTCCAAGCCACCCAACGAAGAAAATGCTCAGGCCGACGACAATGAAAATCTCGTTAAAGCCTTTGAACAGCTCGAATGGTTCATCAAGCCCGGACATGTGCTCTCGCACACCACGCCGGGCATCTGACAGTGCCACAAGGGACGCTGCCTGCGCTTCTGATATCATACCTGCGCCAACGGCGGCGCGGATGTCGTCTCGGTTGACGGCAGTCATCTGCCGATCCGTTCAACCGTCAGATTGCCGTTAGTATAAACGCAGATGTCTGCGGCAATGGCCATGGCGCGGCGGGCGATGTCTTCTGCCCCCATGTCGCTGTCGATCATCGCACGGGCAGCGGCGAGCGCATAGTTCCCGCCCGAGCCAATGGCGGCGATACCGTGCTCCGGCTCCAGTACGTCGCCCGCGCCGGTGATCACGAACAGCTCGGTTCCGTCCGTGACGATCAGCATCGCCTCCAGCTTTTGTAGGTATTTGTCGGTCCGCCAGTCCTTGGCCAATTCGACGCTGGCGCGCGCAAGTTGGCCGGGGGTTGCCTCCAGCTTGGCTTCCAGCCTCTCCAGCAGGGTAAAGGCATCGGCTGTTGATCCGGCGAACCCGGCCACAACCTCGTGTCCGCCGGGCTTCAGACGCCGGACCTTGCGGGCACTGCCCTTGATCACAGTCTGGCCGAGGCTGACCTGTCCGTCGCCTGCAATGACAACCTCGTCGCCTTTGCGGATGCCGATGATCGTTGTGCCGTGCCAGCCGGGGAAGTCGGAATTGCTCATGTCGTCTCCTTGCTTCCTCCGTATATGACCCCCACGATCAGTGGCGACAAGTCCCCGCACCCTCTGGTTCTTTAACGACTGGCCGCTAACTGTTTGACCGTGACAATTCGTTCGGCACCATTCCGGTAGACAATCGCTATAGTGCCGCCAGCCAAGATAGAGGAGCTATTCCATGATCCGCAAATTGACTTTCGTCGCCGCGCTTCTTTCCGCGCCGATGGCTTTCGCTGATGGCCACGGCGCCGGTCCCACAGGGGATGCCGAAGCTGGCGAAGAACTATTCAACCGCAACTGCATCTCTTGCCATGTTGTCCGTGATGCCGATGACAATGTGCTGGCAGGCCGCAACGGCCGCACTGGCCCGAACCTTTACGGTATCGTGGGCGCAGTGGCTGGCAGTGTAGAAGGGTTCCGTTATTCCTCGTTGATGGAAGCCGCACATGCCGCTGAAATCAACTGGGACGAAGCCAGCTTCGCCGCCTATATCCCGAATGCGACGGCCTTTCTGACCGAGGCAACCGGTGAGCGCGGTCGCTCTACCATGACCCCGCAGCGCGTTGATGAAGCTGGAGCGATCAACATCTATGCCTTCCTGGCGCAATTTGGCGGCGAGATGGAAGAGTAAGCGACGGGTCAACCGACCCCACCAGAGAAACAAAAAAGGGCGGCCCGATCGGACCGCCCTTTTGTTTGGGATATCGAAGGTATCAGTCGAGCGACCGCTCAACTTCTTCGCGTTCGAAAATCTCGATAACGTCGCCTTTGCGCACATCGTCATAGTTCTCAAAGGCCATGCCGCATTCCTGACCGGACTGGACTTCTTTGACCTCGTCCTTGAAGCGCTTGAGTGTCTTCAGTGTGCCCTCGTGGATCACCACGTTGTCCCGCAGCAGGCGCACACCGGCGGACCGGCGGGCAACACCCTCGGTCACTAGACAGCCAGCCACGTTGCCGACGCCAGACACGCGGAAGGTGTCCTTGATTTCGGCGTAGCCAATGAAGTTCTCGCGTACTTCAGCAGACAGCAGACCAGAGGCCGCTTTCTTAACGTCGTCCACCAGATCGTAGATCACCGAGTAGTAGCGGATCTCGACGCCCTTCTGGTTCGCAGAGTTGCGAGCAGGTGCGTTGGCCCGGACGTTGAAGCCGATAACCGGTGCGCCCGACGCTTCGGCAAGGCCGATGTCGGATTCGGTGATCGCGCCAACGCCCGAATGCAGGATGCGCACGCGGACTTCGTCGTTGCCAACCTTTTCCAGCGCCTGAGCGATGGCCTCGGCCGAACCCTGAACGTCGGCTTTCACCAGCACTGGCAGTTCGGCCACGCTTTGATCTGCTTTGGCCTTGGCCATCAGCTGATCGAGCGTGGTGGCCGCACCAGCTGCGGCGCGACGGTCCTTGGCGGCCTGTTCGCGGTAGTCTGCGATCTCGCGCGCCTGCGCTTCGGTGTCGACTACGTTCAGAACGTCGCCGGCTTCTGGTGTGCCGTTCAGGCCCAGAACCTCGACAGGAACGGACGGGCCGGCTTCTTTCACACGGTCGCCCTTGTCGTTGACCAGCGCACGGACTTTACCCCACTGCTCGCCCACGACGAAGATGTCACCCTGCTTGAGCGTACCGTTCTGAACCAGAACCGTCGCGACGGGGCCGCGGCCCACGTCAAGCTGTGCCTCAATAACGGCACCGGATGCAGCACGA
This sequence comes from Nioella aestuarii, assembly GCF_050896395.1. Lineage (NCBI taxonomy): Bacteria > Pseudomonadati > Pseudomonadota > Alphaproteobacteria > Rhodobacterales > Paracoccaceae > Nioella > Nioella aestuarii. Next base: position 59,518 of record NZ_JBPBBA010000024.1, read on the forward strand.
TCGGGGTTGGCCTTAAGCTCCAGGATTTCTGCCTGAAGGGCAATTGCATCGAGCAGTTCATCAAGACCTTGGCCGGTATGGGCGGATACTTCGACGTCCTGAACCTCGCCCGACATCTGCTCCACGACAACTTCGTGTTGCAGCAGGTCGGTGCGCACCTTCATCGGGTCGGCAGCCGGTTTGTCGATCTTGTTGATCGCCACGATCATCGGGACACCAGCGGCTTTGGCGTGATTGATCGCCTCAACCGTCTGCGGCATCACGGCGTCATCAGCGGCCACAACCAGAACCACGATATCCGTTACCTGCGCGCCTCGGGCCCGCATCGACGTAAAGGCGGCGTGGCCGGGTGTATCAAGGAAGGTCAGCAACTGGCCGCCATCCGTTTTCACCTGATAGGCGCCGATATGCTGCGTGATGCCACCGGCTTCGCCTGCGACAACCTTGGCGTTGCGGATAGCATCCAGCAGCGAGGTTTTGCCGTGGTCAACGTGGCCCATGATGGTGATGACAGGCGCGCGAGGCTTCAGATCCTCTGCCTTGTCTTCAACCGTGTCGATCACGTCTTCAACGTCTGCATCGGAAACACGCACCATACGGTGGCCGAATTCCTCGACGATCAGTTCGGCGGTGTCCTGGTCGATCGACTGGTTCTGCGTCACCATCATGCCCATTTTCATGAGCTCTTTGACAACGTCGGCCACGCGTTCAGCCATGCGGTTCGCAAGTTCGGACACAACGATGGCTTCGGGCACCTGGACGTCACGCACGATCTTTTCGCGTTCCTGCTGGCCGCCCAAGGCTTTCTGCCGCGCACGCTCCTGCTTGCGCTTCATGGCAGCCATCGAACGCTGCCGCCCGCCTTCGCCACCGGTCAACGCCTGGTTCACAGTCAGCTTGCCGGACCGGCGTCCATCGCGTTCGCCGCCCTTGCCACGTCCGCCCTTGTCATCGCGATCCTTGTTGTCGCGCTTGGGCGGGGTTGGGGCACCGGTCTTGGTAGGAACGGGCCGCGCGGTGCGGTCTTCCTTGGCACTAACCGGGGCTTCATCGACAGGCGAAGGGGCAGGCGCAGCGCGTTCCGCTTTGCGGCGCTCTTCTTCTTCGCGCTTGCGACGTTCGTCTTCTTCGGCCTTGGCTTTCAACGCTTCTTCGCGTTCACGCTCTTCGCGTTCCTTGGCCTCAATCTCGGCGCGGCGGCGTTCGCGTTCTTCCTCGCGCTCGCGTTCTTCACGTTCGCGGCGTTCGGCTTCCTCAGACTCGCGGGCCTTAGCGGCCTGCAATGCCTTCAACCGGCGTTCCATCTCGGAGTCGGAAACACCAGAAGGCCGACGCGGCGCATCGGATTGCCCGGACGAGGACGAGCCGGGTTTGGGCACCACAACGCGCTTGCGCTTGGTTTCCACCACCACACTCTTTGTCCGCCCACGCGAAAAGCTCTGGTTCACACGGCCCGAACGGGCGCCGCCAGAAAGTCCGAGGGGTTTTTTACCGTCTTGATCGCTCATACGTCTTTCGTATCCTTCCCGGCGATAAATTCGCCGTATGTGCCGCGCAGGCCTCGCAGCTTCGAGGCTTCCTCTACAACACGTCGTTCGAGTCCACCAGCCGCAAGCGCGCCATGTATCACATGTTGGCGCCCGAATGCCAAACCCAATTCATCCGCCGTCAAACAGCCGAAAAATCGGCCCCCTTCCGGCGTCCAGAGTTTCGATTTTCCCCGTTCCGAGCCGTCGGAGGCCTGGAACAGAACGCGGGCATGACCATCGGCCAGCCAGCCTTTTACCTTTTCAAACCCAGCCACCGCCTTACCCGACTTTCGTGCCAACGAGATCAGCTCGATCACGCGGCGCGCCAAAAGGGTTTCGACCTGTTGGGCCAGATCGGCGGGAACTGTCACCTGTTGCTTGGCCCCGCGGCTGAACAGGTTTTTCTTTATTGCCAGCGCAAGTGCGGCAGGATCGGCCGAAACCCAGATGCCACGACCGGGCAACCGTTCCGCGACATCCGGAAAGATCACGTCATCCGGACCCACGACAAAGCGGATCAACCCGGCCTTCGGCTGGGTTTCCCCGGTGGCGATGCAGCGCCGTTCGGCGTCATCGCGCGTTTTGGTTCGACCGCCCCGTGTCATGGGCTGCGCTCCCGAGGCCTGAGATCAGGCCTCGGACTCCTCTTCAGATTCGGCCGCTTCGGCTGCTTCCGCTTCTGCGGCGGCCTGAGCTTCCAGTTCCTCGATCGTGACCCAACCCAGTTGCAGGCGGGCGGTCATCACCATGTTCTGAGCTTCCTCGAGGCTCACGTCGAACTTTTCAAGCAGACCATCGTCCTTGACGCGCTGACCATCCACGGTGGTCCAGCCACCAGCCAGTTCCCAGTCGGCGCAGGTTGCGAAGTCTTCCAGAGTTTTCACATCGTCTTCGCCCAGGGCCACCAGCATCTGGGGGGTGAGACCTTCGAAATCAATAAGGCTCTGTTCAACGCCGAGTTCACGGGCCTGTTCCAGCGCCTTGCGGTTCTGTTCTTCCAGGTAATCGCGGGCGCGGGCTTGCAGTTCGTTCGCGGTGTCTTCGTCGACGCCTTCGATGACCAGCAGTTCATCCAGTTCCACATAGGCGACTTCCTCCAGCGAGGTGAAGCCTTCGGATACCAGAAGCTGCGCGAAGAATTCGTCGAGGTCGAGGCTGTCCATGAAGACCTGGGTCCGCTCTGCGAACTCTGCCTGACGGCGGGCGCTTTCTTCTTCTTCGGTCAGAATGTCGATATCGAGCCCCGTCAGCTGAGAAGCCAGGCGCACGTTCTGACCGCGGCGGCCAATGGCCAGCGACAGCTGATCATCGGGAACCACGACTTCGATCTTTCCGGCGTCTTCGTCCAGAACAACCTTGGACACTTCCGCAGGTTGCAGCGCGTTCACAAGGAAGGTCGGCTGATCGTCATTCCACGGGATGATGTCAATCTTTTCGCCCTGCAGTTCGTTCACAACAGCCTGCACACGGCTGCCGCGCATACCAACGCAGGCACCCACGGGGTCGATCGAGTTGTCGTAGGAAATGACGGCGATCTTGGCGCGCGAACCGGGATCACGGGCAACGGCTTTGATCTCGATGATGCCATCATAAATTTCCGGCACTTCCATCTTGAACAGCTCGGCCATGAACTCCGGCGCGGTGCGCGACAGGAAGATCTGCGGGCCACGGGGTTCGCGGCGCACATCCTTGATGAACACGCGGATCCGGTCATTGGGGCGATAGCTTTCGCGGCCAATTTTCTCGTTACGGCGCAGAACTGCTTCGCCACGGCCGATATCGACGATGACGTTGCCATATTCTTCGCGCTTGACCTGACCGTTGATGATCGTGCCCTTGCGGTCCTTGAATTCTTCGTACTGACGATCCCGCTCGGCCTCGCGCACCTTTTGCAAGATGACCTGCTTGGCGCTTTGCGCGGCGATCCGGCCCATTTCAACCGGGGGAACTTCGTCGATGATCTCGTCGCCGATCTCGGCGTCTTCCTTGAACGCGCGGGCGTCGCGGACGGTCAGTTCGGTGAAGTGGTTTTCAACCTCGTCGACCACGGTACGGACGCGGGTGAAGGTGGCCTTGCCGGTCCGGCGATCGATGTGAACGCGAATATCCAGTTCGGAGCCGTAACGCGACTTGGCAGCACGGGCGAGCGATTCTTCCATCGCTTCGACCACCAGACCGGGGTCGATCATCTTTTCGCGGGCAACGGCCTCGGCGGTTTGCAGAAGCTCCAGCTGGTTTGCACTGGTAATTGCCATGGGTCAGTCCTCCGCCTTTCCAGGCTCTTCAGTTTCAATCTCGTCGAATTGGGTCTCGTCGATGTTGCCTGCCGCTTTGCGCTGGCGCAGCATCTCGGTGATCAGGTCGTCCGTCAGAACCAGCTTCGCGTCGGTCAGCCAGTCAAATTCCAGTCCGATGGTGACGGGGTCGCCCTTTTCATCCACCAGGTTGATCAGCACTTCGTCGCCGTCGATCCCGGCCAGCTCGCCCTTGAAGCGGCGGCGACCGTCGATAAGTTCTTCGGTTTCCAGCTTTGCCTCATAGCCCTGCCAGGTGTCGAAATCCTTCAGCCGGGTCAGGGGCCGGTCGATACCGGGGCTGGACACTTCCAGCGTATAGTTGTCCTCGATCGGGTCTTCCACATCCAGCAGGGCGCTGACCGCGGTTGAAATCTCAGCGCATTGATCAACCTCGATCCCGCCTTCGGGACGTTCGGCCATGATCTGCAGCGTCATGGTCTTGCCGCTCATGAGGCGGATGCGAACCAGCTCAAATCCCATCCCCTCGATCAGGGGGGTCAGGATATCGGCCAGGCGGCGATCCATTGCGGTTTTGGCAATCAGGTCTGACATTGTTCCAAGCACAAAAAAACGGGCGCGCGGCCCGTTGATATTTCCCGGTGGAGCGTCGAGGTGTGGCCCGACGCACCGCTGTTGAGGGGGATATAGGACGAATCAGCGGCGGGCGCAAGTCATCCGCAGAAGGCTTGCGTAATCATACCATCCGCGTCCACGAGAACGTTGAACCGCCAGGGCCAGTAATCCATCGTTGCGGCCATGTCCTCTGCGGAAAAGACGCGAGGTGACAGATGATATTCTTCGGTGATCTCGATCGGATGGCCCACGAGGCTTTCCACCTGAGACAGGGCGCAATCGTTTTCGACAATCACCGGGGTTCGGATGACAGGGTCACAGCCTTCTGTGGCGGTACACACGGCGACCGTGCCCGGAATTGGGCTGACAGGGTCCAATTCCCAGGCTGGTCCGGCATCTTGGGCGCTCTGCACGGCCGGGTTCGGCTGTGCTGGGGTTTCCATGGCCGCCTGGCATTGGCTGCCCTCACCGCAATGCGGCTGGGTGATGCTGTTGGCCATCGCGGCGCTGCCGGTCATCAGGGTTAGCACGATGGGAAGAAGAAACTGTTTCACGATCAAGATCCCTGGGTCATCCGCAACGGGCATGTGTAATCATGCCATCCGCGTCGGTGAAAAAGTTGAACCGGTCCGGCCAGTAATCCATCGTCCCGATCATGTGGTCGGGGGTAAAGACACGCATCCGCAGGCCGGTATGGTTGTCTGTTACGGAGATATGATGGCCCACGAAGCGGTCGACCGGCGAAAGTGAGCAGTTGTTCTCAACAACAACAATCTGGAGCGTGTCGTCGTTGCAGTTACCGCATCCCATGTCCGGTGCGCCAATGGGGCGTCCGGCCTGCAATGTGCCTTCAGTGCCCCAGTTCGACCCGATCCCGACAGGGCGGTTCCCAAACGCGTTCCCGTGAGCAACGGCATTCTCGTCCGAAGGACTGAGGCAGGTGTTGCCTAACTCGCAATGCGGTTGGGTAATGCCGTTCGCGAATGCGGCGCCGTCGGTCATCTGGGTCGCCGCTGTGATCAATGCGATAGTGAAAATAACGTGTTTCATAGTGGAATGTGCTTTCTTGAAAGGTTTGTCTGTGGCTATCCGCAAAATACGCGGAAGATCGTCTGATCGCCGTGAACTTCTATAGTCAGACGGTCGCCGATATGGTTGAAATTTCTCACCTGACCGAAGTGGAGGATCCGGGCCTCCTGCGTTGCGCCTGCGTCATGCGCCTCGGAGAGCGGTTGCCCGACCAGATGCTGATACAGATTGGCGCCGCACATGCGGGACGAGTCATGAACGGGGTACCCGCCCGACGCGGCATAGGGATTCGGGTTGGTCATACCCGTGTGAGTGCCCGGAAAAGGGGTGATGAAGTTCCCCTGAGCGAAGGCCGGGGCGGCACCTATAATCAGGACGGCGAGGGTTGCGGACAGGCGTTTCATCCGCAGTAGACCCGTGTGATAACGTCATGTTCGTCGACCGAAACATTCATGCGCTCGGGCAGGTAGATCATGGTTGTCATCGTGTCGGGGCGCAGAACGCGGGCCAGGTTGGCTTCGGCCATCAGGTCCGCGACGATCGCGGGTTGACCGATCAGCGTCTGGTAGCGCGAGGCGCCACAGCTGTCGTTCAGGTTTAACTCCGCCAGGGCGGGGGTGGTGGTCGCGGCCAGGGCGGCGATCAGGGCAATATGTTTCATTGGTATGTCTCCTTGTCTATATGTGTAAAAATAACACTTACAAGAGGGGAGTCAAGCTTTATGTGTATTGGGCACGCTTTCGCAAAATTTGCACCAGACTTCCCTCATCCATTGAATCCCGGGCAGCTTTGTCACAGGCTCTGATCAACATGATTTATCAGGGAGGATTTTCGATGCGCACGAGAGCGGCGGTTGCATTGGAGGCTGGGAAGCCTTTGGAGGTTATGGAGGTGAACCTTGAGGGCCCGAA
>NZ_JBPBBA010000025.1:0-65130 GCF_050896395.1 Nioella aestuarii
ATGCGCTTCGGGCAAGGCCACCTGCACCAGCAGAACCGCCACATAGAGCACAAGCAGCATCGCCAGCCGCGCCCGCACCGGCGCATTCATCAACCAGCCAACGCCCCAAAGCGCCGCCGCCATGGCCAGCACCACCCCCATCAGCCGCGCCCCGTGGAGCCAAACCCGCCCTCACCTCGATGGCTGTCAGACAGGCCCTCGACCACCTCGAAGGCCGCCTGCACCACGGGGGCCACAACGGCCTGTGCAATCCGGTCGCCATGGGCAATCGGAAAAGGCTCGGTCCCGTAATTGATCAACAGAACCCCCAAAGGCCCGCGATAATCACTGTCGATCGTACCGGGCGTGTTGGGCAGCGAAATCCCGTGCTTCAATGCCAGACCCGACCGGGGCCGGATCTGCATCTCATAGCCATCAGGGATCTCCACCCGCAGCCCGGTCGGCACGATCCGCCGTTCCATCGGAGCCAGCAAAATGCCGGCAGCCCGATCCGCTGGCGCAAGGTTTGCGCGCAAATCGGCCCCCGCCGCCCCCGCCGTTTCATAGGACGGCAAGGCCACATCGGGATCGGCCCAATCCTCTCGCAACACCCTGATGGTCAGCGTCATCCCCTGCCCCTTCTTCTTGGCCAAAATACTCCCGCCGGAGGTGCTATTTCAACGCCTCCGCAATCCGCGCGGCCAGCCGTTTCGCGGTTTCCTCCTTCGACAGGCGCGGCCAATCCTCCACGCCCTCTGCCGTGACGATCGCCACCTTGTTTTCCGACCCGCCCATGATGCCCGTGGCGGGCGAGACGTCATTGGCAACGATCCAGTCACAGCCCTTGCGGGCGCGCTTGGCGGTTGCGTTGGCCTCCACGTCATGGGTTTCGGCGGCAAAGCCCACCACAAGGCCGGGCCGGCCTTCGTCCATCTGAGACACCGTCTTCAGGATGTCAGGGTTTTCCGCGAAATCGAGCGCAGGCAGGCCCGTCCCTTCAGTTTTCTTCATCTTGCGGTCGGTGGCATTGGCCACCCGCCAATCCGCAACGGCAGCCGCGAAGACAGCGGCGTCGGCGGGCAATGCAGCGCGCACAGCCTCCAGCATCTCGCGCGCGGTTTCCACCTTTACGACACGCACACCCGAGGGCGGGGCCACCCGAGCGGGACCGGTGACGAAGGTCACGGCCGCCCCCAGATCGCGCAGCGCCGCGGCCAGCGCCGTTCCTTGCGCGCCCGAGGAGCGGTTGGCAATGTAGCGCACCGGATCAATGGGCTCATGGGTCGGGCCAGAGGTCACCAGCACGTGCCGCCCTTTCAGGGGCCCATCCGACAGGGCCGCGCTGACGGCGGTCACGATATCCGGCACTTCCGCCATGCGCCCCGGGCCGAACTCGCCACAGGCCATCGCGCCTTCATCGGGGCCAACCACCAGCACGCCATCGCCCTGCAAGGTCGCAAGGTTTCTCTGTGTCGCCGGGTGCTCCCACATGCGCACGTTCATCGCGGGCGCGATCAGCACCCGCTTGTCAGTTGCCATCAACAGGGTCGAGGCAAGGTCATTTGCCAGCCCGTTCGCCATCTTTGCCATGAGATCGGCGGTAGCAGGGGCAACCACCACCAGATCGGCGGCGCGGGACAATTCGATATGCCCCATCTCGGCCTCGTCCGTGAGGTCAAAGAGATCGCGATAAACCTTCTGTGCCGCCAGCGCAGACGCAGAAAGAGGCGTCACGAATTCCTCGCTCGCCTTGGTCAGAACCGGCACCACCTCAGCGCCCTGATCCCGCAGGCGGCGGATCAGATCGAGCGATTTGAAGGCCGCGATACCGCCGCCGATGATCAGAAGGATACGCTTGTTCGCCAGCATGGGGCCTCCGCCCTTGGTTGTCCTGCCGCTCAACCTAGACCCCCGGTTCCGCCACCACAAGCCACCGTGGGCGGTGGCCGTTCGCGGCCCGGAACGGGCCGCCCGGGTCGATGCCGAAGGCAGCGAAATCAAATTGTGGGCCGCCCTATCCGCTAAACTGCGCGCAGCACCGCATTCAATGGCGGCCTGACCGTGTCAGCTATCGAAATGCCGCGCAGGGATCCTCCCGCAAGGCAGGGTCCGTCACTCGCCACAGATCAAAGGGCACATCCTCCGTGGGCTCCGATTCAAACTGCCCAATCGATAGGACCGCAACATCCGGCGCAGCCAATGCGATCATCGCGGGCACAGCCCAATCGGTCCGCGCATGGCCATTGCCGGTGATCAGCACAACAGGGCCACCGGTTTGTTCCAGCGCCTCCAACACCCGCGCGGCAAAGCCCGCGTCGCGCAGCCTTTGGGCTTCGACCATAACTGGCAGAAGCGCGGCGGGAAGCGCATTGCAATGCGCTTCTGCCTGCATTGCCTCCCGCAGTGTCTGCTGGTCATCTGGCAAGGGCTGATCCAAACCAAACACGCTGGCATCGCCCGAAAACAGCGCTGCTGCCCCATCGTTCACCGCTGCGCGCACGTCGCCATAGGGAAGCGCAGCGCCGAAAATCGCGGCCTCGCCCAAGGCTTCGAACACCGGTTGATACAGTTCAAAATCCGGCCAGCCCGAGTCACTCCATCCGATCACGTCAGCCAACATTTCTGGATCTGCCAGCCCCTCGGGTGTTATCCGCGCGGCTTGATCCGGGGACAGCATCTCGAACACCACGGCAGAGGGGGCCAGCGACAGCATTGCCTCTGCCTGCCACAGGTGATGGGACGGATTGTCGTGAACCTCGCCCAGGATCACCACATCCGCCCCCGCCAACGCGTTCAAATCAGTCAGGGGCTCAGCTGCGGCGCTGGTCACAGACAGGCACAGAAGAAGGGTGGCGAAACGTTCCATCATGGCACGGATAAGACGCCCAACCGCACGCCCGATCAAGCGCACAGGCTGTCTCAGCTCATCAGCGCCCGAAGCTCGTTTTCCTTCGGCTCCAGTTTGCGCCGCATCTTCAGCAAAGCAGCAGCTTCGATCTGGCGCACCCGCTCTTTGGACAGGCCAAGCTCCTCGCCCAGGCTTTCCAGGGTCCGGGCCGGGTTGGACAGCTTGCGCGCCGCGATGATTGTCTGCTCCCGCTCGGTCAAAGATCCAATTGCAGCGCCAAGCCACTCGCGCAGACGGCCCGCGTCACGTTCCCGCTCGAACCGCTCGCTGGCCTGTTCGCCATCGTCTTCCAACAGTTCGATCCACTCGCGACCATCTTCGCCATCGGACTGTACGGCATTTAGCGAGAAATCACTTCCCGCCAGCCGGCCTTCCATCAGCTCGACATCCTTTAGTGCCACGCCAATCTCGCTGGCGATCCTTTCGCGCAACTGATGCGAGTCGAGTTCCACCCCTTCCGTTGCGGCCTCTGCTTCCAGACGCGCCCGCACCCGGCGCATATTGAAGAACAGGCTTTTCTGGGAAGAGGTGGACCCGGTGCGCACCATCGACCAGTTGCGCATTACGAAATCCTGCATTCCGGCGCGAATCCACCAAACGGCATATGTCGAGAAGCGCACGCCCCGGTCGGGGTCGAACCGGTCGGCGGCTTTCATCAGGCCAAGCCCCGCTTCTTGAATCAGATCATTCACTGAGGCGCCGTAGCCTTTGAACTTCCAAGCAATCGAAATCGCCAAGCGCATATAGGCTGTGATCAGGCGGTGAAGCGCGGCCTCATCCCGATGATCGCGCCAAGCGATGGCAAGATCGCGCTCTGTGTCGGCATCCAACAGTTCCGCCGCACGAGCCTGGCGGGAAAGAGACTGGCCATGATCAAAGTCGAGTGCCATAACGCGCTCCTGTTCGTTTGCATTCACGAGAGATACGGTCGGGAATTGCGGACGGATCACTTTTTGGGAGGAAAAAATGTCATTGCCCGGACTGACATTGGTGATCGGCGGGGCGGCATCGGGAAAATCCGCGCAGGCCGAAGCCCTGGTTCGCCAACAGGCTGGACAACGGGTTTACATCGCGACAGCGCAGGCCTTTGACGATGAAATGCGGGCCAAGATTGCCGCTCATCAAAAGATGCGGGCCGGTGATGGATGGCGCACGATTGAAGCGCCTTTCGATGTAGTCGGTGCGCTTTCGGGGCTTGGCTCGGGTGACGTGGTTCTGCTCGATTGCGCGACTTTCTGGCTTACAAATATGATGCTGGCCGAAAGGGACTGGCAGGAAGAGGCTGACCAGTTGATCGCTGCAATGCTGACCTGCCCTGCAAAAGTGGTGGTTGTCAGCAATGAGACCGGCCAGGGGATCGTTCCGGAAAACGCCCTGGCCCGCGCGTTTCGCGAGGCGCAAGGCCGCCTGAACCAAAGGCTGGCAGAGAAGGCCGGGCTGGTCATGGCGGTGATGGCAGGGCTGCCCCTGGTTCTCAAGGGAGAGGCCCCGTGACGCAGGCAATTTCGCTGCCTTCGACGTCGACCCGCAGAGAGAGCCACACCCCGAGGTGTTCTTGCCGGGGTAAAAGGGAAGGATCTGCTGTTTGACAGTCTGGCATTGGGTCCGGCACGGACCGACACATGAAAAGTCCTTTGTGGGGTGGCGGGATGTTCCAGCGGACCTGTCCGACGTCGAGCAGGTGGCTCGGCTGGATGCCGCGCTTCCGCGTCCCGCCCTTGTTCTGTCCTCAGATCTGATACGCGCCTCGGCCACAGCAGATGTGCTGATGTCGGGGCGAACGCGTTTGCCGAATGAGCCCGAGATCCGCGAATTCAACTTCGGCGATTGGGACGGGATGCATTTCACAGCCGTATCCGAGCGCGACCCGGACCTGAGCCGTCGCTATTGGGAAGAGCCCGGCGATATCGCTCCGCCAAACGGTGAAAGCTGGAATGCCGTCGCCGCGCGGGTCGCGCCTGTTGTTGATCGGATGAATCGGGACCACCCTGATGCCCATATCGTGGCTGTCGCCCATTTCGGGATCATCATGACGCAGATCCAGCGGGCCTCTGGTCTGACCGCCTACGAAGTACTTGGGCACAAGATTGACAACCTGTCCGTCACGCGGCTGGTTCATGAGGCGGGCATATGGCGGGTTGAGGCGATCAATCACTGTCCCTGATGTGCCGCGTCAGAAAATGGAATTGGACAGGTCGCAAGTCGTCGGTAAAGCTGCCGCGACCGATTTTCCAATGGATCCCAACATGACCTATACGCTTCTGATTGCAGATAAATCCTATTCCAGCTGGTCCCTGCGCGGCTGGCTGAGCTTCCGGGCGTTTGACATTCCAGTCACCGTCAAGACCACCCGCATGTATTGCGATCAATTTCGCCTGGATCTGGAAGACTTCGCACCGGGCAACCGCACCGTGCCGATTGTCAAAACACCCACGGGCGGGCTGCTGACCGATTCCATCGCTATAGCCTGGCATCTGGATCGGGCCTTCCCCGACAAGGGCCTGCTGCCTGCAGATCCAAATGCCCGCGCCCGCGCGATGAGCCTGATTGCCGAGATGCATTCCGGGTTCACCGGGCTGCGCGGGGCCTGCGCGATGAATTTGCGCACCGGATGGGAAAGGTTCGAGGCAACCGACGCGGTCAAGACGGATCTTACGCGGTTGGAACGGGTCTGGGGCGAAGCGCTCGACGCGCATGGTGGACCCTGGCTTTGCGGGGAATACTCGTTGGCTGACGTGTTTTTTGCCCCGGTTGCGACGCGGCTTCTGACCTACGATCTGCCGATATCTGACCGGGCGTTGGCCTATGCGCAGGCGCATGTGGCCCACCCCGCTTTCCGCCGCTGGCGGGCCATGGGCTTGATCGAAGGGGCAGAACAGCCGGTCTATGACATGGACCTGCCGCGTCGTCCCTTCCCCGCACCGGAACCGCTGATCGCCCGCGCCGTCGATCATGGCCCCTCCGAGAACGCCACCTGCCCCTATTCAGGCGATCCCGTGACCGATTTCATGGAGATCGATGGGCGCATCTTCGGTTTCTGCAACCCGTTTTGTCGTGACAAGACCGTGGCCGACCCGGAGGCGTGGCCAGAATTCATGGCCATTTACCATTCGTAAAGGGTTTTCGGGCAAGCGTTAACCATGCTGGACGCGACCCGACCCGAAAGCCTTGCGCGCACCTACACCGTTGCCTTCGAAGGGTTGGAGGCACGACGGGTCGAAGTGCAATGCGCCGTGACCCCGGGCCTGCCCGCATTTTCCATCGTGGGCCTGCCCGACCGCGCCGTAGGCGAAGCACGCGACCGGGTGCGAACAGCGCTGTCCACCATGGCCATCGCACTGCCGTCCAAGCGCGTCACCATCAACCTGTCGCCCGCCGATCTGCCCAAGGAAGGATCGCATTTCGACTTGCCCATTGCGATGGCGCTGCTTGGCGCCTTGGGGATCGTTCCCCGCGAACGGGTCGAGGCCGCGATGAGCCTTGGGGAAATGTCGCTCGACGGTTCGCTTGTGCCGGTCATCGGTGCATTGCCCACGGCGCTGGCAGCGGGAGAGGACGGGCGGGCGCTGTTCTGTCCAGCCGCCTGCGGGGCCGAGGCCGCCTGGGTCGGCGCGACCCCGGTCTTCGCGGGCCGCACGCTGGCTGAAATCATCGGCCACCTGACCGACCGCGCGCCCCTGCCGCCTGCCGAACCTGGCGAAGTCCATAGCGAACGCTCTAGCAAGGACTTGCGTGAGGTGCGCGGGCAAGAACGGGCCAAACGCGCGCTGGAGATTGCCGCCGCCGGTCGCCACCATTTTCTGATGGTGGGGGCACCGGGATCCGGCAAATCCATGCTGGCGGCACGTCTGCCCGACCTGCTGCCACCGTTGACCGCCACCGAGGCGCTGGAAACCTCGATGATCCATTCGCTGGCGGGGCTGCTGAATGAAGGCGGCATTTCCCGCACAAGGCCCTATCGCGCGCCGCATCACACAGCCTCCATGCCCGCCATCGTGGGTGGGGGGCGACACGCCAAACCGGGGGAAATCAGCCTTGCCCATAACGGCGTTCTGTTTCTGGACGAATTCCCCGAATACCCCCGTCAGGTGCTGGAAACCCTGCGTCAGCCCATTGAAACCGGCGACGTAGTGGTCGCCCGCGCCAATGCGCATGTCACCTATCCATGCCGTTTCCTGCTGCTGGCCGCTGCCAACCCCTGCCGCTGCGGACATCTCTATGATGCCGATCAGGCCTGTGGCCGCGCGCCGCTTTGTGGCGAGGATTACCTGGGCCGAATTTCGGGGCCATTGATGGACCGCTTTGATTTGCGGCTGGAGGTGCCGCCGGTAGGATTCACCGATCTCGACCTGCCGCCCTCAGGCGATGACAGCGCCACTGTCGCCGCCCGGATCGCTGCGGCCCGCGACAAGCAGACGGCGCGGTTCGAGGCGCTCGGTTCTGCGGCCCGCGTCAATGCCGATGCCGAGGGAGCGCTGCTGGATCAAATCGCCGAACCGGATGCGGAGGGGCGCGAGATGCTGATCAAGGCCGCCGAAAGGTTTCGCCTGTCAGCACGTGGGTATCACCGGGTTCTACGGGTGGCGCGCACGATTGCCGATCTGGAGGGGTTGGACGCCGTGCGAATGCCCCATATCGCCGAGGCCCTTGGGTTCCGGATGATCGCAGGCAAGAATTAGCGGATCGCGGCCGCCATCTGGTCAAGCGTTGTCTCTGCTTCGGGAAGCAACAGGCCGGGAAAGAGCGGCCAGACATGCGGCAGACCGGTTTCGATGGTCAAATGGGTCTCAACACCCTGCGCGCGCAGCGCGGCGACCATGCGGCGGCTGTCATCGAGCAGGATCTCTCCGTCACCCACCCAAACATGCACCGGCCCGGCACCCGGAAACTGCGCATATAGCGGGCTTGCGCGCGGATCTTCGGGGGCGCCGCCGTCCAGGTAGCGAAGCGCGGATTGGCGAACCCCGTCGGGGGGCAGCACAACCTCGGTCGCGTCATTGGTCCGCAGACTGTCGCCGGTCATCGCAAGATCCGTGAGAGGCGACAGCACCAAAGTGGCAAGAGGTTGCGGCAAGTCGGGGTCGGCGCAGATCATTGCCAATAGCGACAGGGAGAGCCCGCCCCCGGCGCTGTCACCGGCAAGGATCACCGGGCCTTGGCTGGCCATCTCCCGATAAAGCCGCAGCACCGCCTCCGGCGCGGCGGGAAACGGGGCCTCGGGGGCCAGCGGATAATCCGGAACCACCGCACCCACGCCCATCCGAAGAGCCAGCCGCGCGGCTAGGCCCTTATGGGTGCGGGGACTGCCGAACACATAGCCGCCGCCATGCAGGTAGAGAAGCGTCGTTCCGGTGTGCGGCCCAAGCTCAAGCACTTCCATCCCGGCGCGCTCGGTCCAGCGTTTCGCCACCCCGCGCGGAAGCGGAAAGAGCAGCCACCCCTGCCATTCGAAACGCCTGCGCACGCGCGCGATGTCGAAGCTGGTCAGCCGGTTCAGCGCGGGCCTTTCGATCCAACGCAGCCAGGTGTTGAGCAGACGCGCGCGTAGGGTCATGCGACTCGGGCTTCGATGGCCTGCCAGATCTTCTCCGCGATATTGACGCCGTCAAAACGCTCAAGCTCCTGGATGCCAGTGGGGGAGGTCACGTTGATCTCTGTCAGCCAGTTGCCAATCACGTCGATGCCAACGAAGATCTGCCCCTTCTCTCGCAAGAGGGGTCCGATGCGGGCGCAGATTTCGCGGTCGCGTTCGGTCAGTTCAACCTTTTCAGGGCGCCCGCCCACATGCATGTTGGACCGGGTTTCGCCCTTGG
Organism: Nioella aestuarii; assembly: GCF_050896395.1. Lineage (NCBI taxonomy): Bacteria > Pseudomonadati > Pseudomonadota > Alphaproteobacteria > Rhodobacterales > Paracoccaceae > Nioella > Nioella aestuarii. The sequence goes on from NZ_JBPBBA010000025.1 coordinate 8,701, forward strand.
CCGGCACGCGGTTGATCGCGCCGACGGGCTCGCCATCGACCAGGATCACGCGCTTGTCGCCCGCCGACACGTCAGGCAGGAATTTCTGCGCGATCAGCGGCTCTCGATTGATACCTGTGAAAAGCTCGTGCAGCGAATTGAGATTGCGGTCATTCGGGTCGAGCCGGAAGACCCCAGCGCCACCGTTGCCGTAGAGCGGTTTCAAGATGATATCGCCATGCTTGTGCTTGAAGTCTTTCAGTGTCTGAAGATCGCGGGCGATGGTGGTGGGCGGCGTCAGGTCAGGGAAGTCGAGGACCAGCAATTTTTCAGGGTAGTTGCGCACCCAGAACGGGTCATTCACCACCAGCGTCTCGGGATGAACGCGTTCCAGGATATGGGTCGTGGTGATATAGCCCATGTCGAAGGGCGGGTCCTGGCGCAGCCAAACCACGTCCCAGTCGGCAAGATCGATTTCCTGCATCTCACCAAGGGTGAAATGGTCGCCTTTCACGCGTCGCACCGTTAAGGGCCAACCCCGCGCAGTGACCCGGCCTTCCTGATAGGCAAGCATATCGGGGGTATAGTAAAACAGCTCATGCCCCCGCGCCTGCGCCTCTTCGGCGATGCGGAAACTGCTGTCAGCGTCGATGTTGATCGGACCGATCGGGTCCATCTGGATGGCAACCTTGAGGGGCATGCGGCGTCTCCATTCCCACGTGTTGCGCATTCATGACCCGTGAGGCCGAAAGGTGCAATGCCGTCAATGTGCCCCTATGCACACAAGACATTCGGCAGGATGTCAATTTGCCCCTGATGATCCAGCAGTGCTACGTCAACACGGCAATCGGTATGAGCGCCTGCCGGAAGGTACCCGATGAAATCCTCTGCACTTCTGAAGATTCGGGAAAGCTGGCGTTGAGACAGGTGTTCGACAGCACGAGAGTGGCTACGGCTTTTCTTGACCTCGACAAAGACAACCGTGCCGTCCTTTTCAGCCACAAGGTCGATCTCACCGGCCTTGCTGCGCCAGCGTCGGGACAGGATCACGTGGCCATCGCGCACATAGCGGCGTGTCACCTGGTCCTCTGCCGATAGGCCCGCATGATAGCTGACAGCACCACTCATTCATCGATCTCCAGTTCAGCCATCCATTTCCAGTTTCAGCGCCGCCTGATAAACGTCGCGCTTTTTCAACCCCAAGTCAGCGGCGACCTGCGCGGCCGCATCCTTGACCGACAAAGTCTCAAGCGCCGCGCGCAGGGCGTCTTCCATCGATTCTGCCGTCGCCTGCACCGGGGCACCCTTGCCTATGACGACGACGATTTCGCCCTTAAGGGTCCGATCTTCGATGGCAATTCGAACCTCATCGACGGTTCCGCGCAAGACCTCTTCAAAGCGTTTGGTTAATTCCCGGCACAGTGCCATAGGGCGATCGCCCCCGAAGGTATCCGACAAAACATCTAACAATCGGTGAACGCGGCGGGGAGATTCATAGAGGATGATCGTCGCCCCGATCGGTGCGAGATCCTTCAGCCATGTGGACATCGCGCCCTTGGCCTGCGGTGGAAAACCCGCGAACAGGAACCGGTCGCTCGGCAGGCCAGACACCGCAAGCGCTGCCAGCACGGCAGAGGCCCCGGGGGCGGCGATCACCGGAAGGCCGTTTTCGATCATTCCGCGAGCAAGCTGATAGCCTGGGTCCGCCACCAGCGGCGTCCCCGCCTCGGACACGTAAGCCACGGATTTCCCACCGGCGACCATTTCAGCCAGCTTGTCGCGGGCGCCATGGCTGCTGTGATCGTGATAGGCGATCAACGGACGCCCTGCTACCGCAAGCCCGTGGATCTCCATCAACTTGCGGGCCGTACGGGTATCTTCGGCGGCAATCACGTCGGCAGAGGCCAAAATATCCAGCGCCCTCAGGGTGATATCCCGCGCGGCCCCAATGGGTGTCGCAACAAGATATAACCCAGGGTCAAGCCGGGTTGCGCGCGGCGCACCGGCGGTTGCAAGCTGATCGGTCATGGGCTGGCCTCTTGGCGTTTACTTGTTTCGCGCGACCGCGTAGGGTCCGTCCGACCCATTTTCGAGCCTTCTGGAGACGGCCCCGCATGTTCCCTTCTTTCCGCAATATCCGCAAGTCACGCCGGTTCGTTTTACTGGCGCTTTGTGCCGGTGTCCTCGCCGCCTGTCAGGTTGGTGTTCCCGGTGGCAGCGGTCCGCGCGTGCGTGTCGGAGCGCCAATCCAGGTGGCATTGCTGCTGCCCTATGGCTCGGCCAGCGCGGGGGATGAGATTGTGGCCCGCAGCCTGGAAAACGCGGCACGGCTGGCGGCATCGGAGTTTGAAGGCGTACAGCTAGAGATTACCGTCTATAACACCGCCGCCGACCCCGCGCAGGCAGCAACCGTCGCACGGCAGGCCCTTCAACAGGGTGCGCGTGTCATCGTTGGACCCCTTCGGTCCGATGCGGCTGCAGCCGTCGGTGTCGCTGTTTCCAACAGTAACGTCGCTGTCCTCAGCTTCTCCAACAACACCGAAATTGCTGGTGGCAATGTCTTCGTGCTTGGCCACACTTACGACAACACAGCCGACCGGATCGCAAACTATGCGGTCCGGCAGGGGCGCAACCGGGTCGCTGTTCTGCACGCACAGAACCTGGCCGGGGAAGTCGCCCGCGACGCGGTTCAGCAGGCTATTTCGCGCGCCGGTGGCACCGTTGCTGGCGTCGTCAGCTACGAGTTCTCACAGCAAGGCGTGGTGCAAGCTCTGCCCGAGGTCATGTCGACAATCCGGTCATCGGATGCGAACGGGCTGGTCATTACCGCCGAGGCCTCTGCCGCGCTGCCGCTCTTTGCGCAGCTGCTGCCAGAAAACGGGCTGGATCTGGAGGAGGTCCGGGTGATGGGCCTGACCCGGTGGGACGTGCCGTCTCAGACGCTGGAACTGTCTGGCCTTCAAGGCGGATGGTTCGCGCTGCCAGACCCTGATGCAAACGCTGCCTTCAACGCCCGCTACACCGCCGCCTATGGCGACGCCCCGCATGTCCTTGCCCCCATTGCCTACGACGCCATGCGCGCGATTGCCGAAACCGCAGCCGAAGCGGGAGCAATCGGGGTTGCAGAGCTGACGGCGTCCTCTGGCTTTGCCGGCGCGAACGGGGTATTCCGCCTGAGAGCCGATGGCACCGTCGAACGGGCCATGGCAATCGCAACGGTACTAGACAACCAGGTTTCCATTATTGACCCCGCACCAGGACGCCTTGGCGCTTCCGGTTTCTGACCGGAACCCGCGCCTTCCCGCCACCGGAACCGCCCCCGGGGAGTTGATCCTCCCCGAGGCAGAAATCTTTGACACCGCGGCCGTTCGGTCCCGGCTCGACACGGCCCTTGCCGATCAAACCGATCCAGGGAAGATCCGAGCGTTGACGGTGGCAGAGCTGCTGGCCGCACAAAAGACCGGGCGGGCGGCCATTGAGAAGGCGTTCGAAGCAAGCCCGCTTTTCGCACGCCGCATCACGCGCGCTTATGCATTTTTGACAGATGGTATGGTGGGCGAGGCCATTCGCGTCGCCACGACCTATCTGCACCGCAATTCCAACCCGACCGATGCTGAGCGTTTGGCGGTGATGGCCGTAGGCGGCTATGGGCGTGGCGAGATGGCCCCGTTCTCTGATGTCGATCTGTTGTTCGTTCTGCCCTACAAGATGACCGGATGGGCCGAGAGCGTCATAGAATCCACCCTCTACATTCTGTGGGATCTGCGCCTGAAAGTGGGCCATGCCAGCCGGTCCATCCCGGATTGTCTGCGACTGGCGAAAGGGGATTTCACAATCCGAACCTCGCTGTTGGAAATGCGGTTTCTGACCGGGGACGCCGCGCTTGGGGCCGAACTGCACGACACCCTTCACAGCCAGTTGTTCGCAGGCACAGCAAGCGAGTTCATTGACGCCAAGCTGGAAGAACGTGCCGATCGGCACAAGCGGCAGGGCGGCCAGCGTTACATGGTCGAACCCAATGTGAAAGAGGGTAAAGGCGGCCTGCGCGACCTGCAAACGCTCTACTGGATCGCCAAATATGAACAGGGCGTCGAAACCGTGGCCGAGCTGGTGGAACATGGCGTCTTCCGGCGGGAGGAGTTTAACGCCTTCGACGCGGCGGAACGTTTTCTGTGGGCCGTGCGTTGCCATATCCACCTGATCGCAGGGCGCGCGCAGGATCAGCTTACCTTTGATTTGCAGGTCGAGGTGGCCGCACGCATTGGGTACACCGATCACAGCGGCCGCCGCGCGGTGGAATATTTCATGCAGGATTACTTCCGCCACGCCACCCGCGTGGGCGAACTGACCCGCATCTTCCTGACGGCCATGGAAGCGGCACATCTGAAGCCCGAACCCCTGATCATCGGCTTTCTCAAGGGCCGCCGGATGCGACGCAAGAAGCTGAAGCCGGGATATGAGGTCAAGCAGGGGCGCCTTGCGGTCATTGACGACGCGGATTTCCTGTCTGACAAGCTGAACCTGTTGCGCCTCTTTGAAGAGGGCTTGCGCACCGGCTATCTGATCCATCCCGACGCAATGCGGCTGGTCACGGCGAACCTGCACCTCATCGACGACGAGATGCGCAGCGACAAGGAAGCGGTGCGGATCTTCCTTGACCTGCTGCTGAAACATGGCAATCCCGAACGGGGCCTGCGCCGCATGAACGAGCTTGGGGTGCTGGCCGCCTTCATCCCCGAGTTCGCGCCGGTCGTGGCGATGATGCAGTTCAACATGTACCATAGCTACACGGTGGACGAGCACACGATCCAGGTGATCTCAACCCTCGCGCAGATCGAGCGGGAGGAGCTGATCGAGGAACTGCCTGTCGCTTCGGGCATCCTCAAGGCCGGTGTGAACCGAAAGGTGCTCTACCTCGCCTGTCTGATCCACGACCTCGGCAAGGGCCGGGATGAGGATCACTCGGCCGTGGGTGCCCAGATCGCCCGCCGCATCTGTCCCCGCCTTGGTCTGAAACCGGACGAGGCCGAGACCGTGGAATGGCTGGTTCGCCATCACCTGCTGATGTCCGACATGGCCCAGAAACGCGACATCGGCGATGTCCGCACGGTGCGCGACTTCGCCAAAGCGGTCAAAACCAAGACCCGGCTGGATCTGCTGACAGTGCTGACCGTTTGCGACATTCGCGGCGTCGGCCCAAATGTCTGGAACAACTGGAAGGCGACACTGCTGCGCGGTCTCTATCGCGCTACGGCAACGGCCCTGGAAACCGGATTGGAGGATCTCAACCGCGAAAAACGCGAAGGCGAAGCTAAGCGCGCCCTTCGTGAGCGGCTGGAAGATTGGGATCGCAAGGCGCTCAAGACTGAAACCGACCGCCACTACGGCCCCTATTGGCAGGGTTTGGACACTGAAACTCAGGCGGTGATTGCCAGCCTGCTGCGAGACCTGCCCAACAACGAGATTCGAATCGACTCAGCGCAGGACATTGACCGCGACGCGACCCGCGTCTGCTTTGCGCTGGCCGATCATCCCGGCATCTTCTCGCGCCTTGCCGGCGCGCTCAGCCTCGTGGGTGCCAACGTGGTCGATGCGCGGACCTACACCACCAAGGATGGCTACGCGACGGCGGTCTTTTGGGTGCAGGATGCCGAGGGCCACCCCTATGAGGCCAGCCGCCTGCCGCGCCTGACCACCATGATCCAGAAGACCCTGCGCGGCGAGGTCGTCGCCAGCCAGGCGCTGGACAAGCGCGACAAGATCAAGAAGCGTGAGCGCCCCTTCAACGTTCCCACCAACATCACCTTCGACAATGAAGGGTCCGAGATCTATACGATCATCGAGGTCGATACCCGTGACCGGCCGGGTCTGCTCTATGACCTGACCAAGACACTTGCGGCGTCGAATATCTACATTTCGTCGGCGGTCATCGCGACCTATGGGGAACAGGTAATCGACACGTTTTATGTCAAGGACATGTTCGGCCTGAAGCTGCATGCGAAGCACAGGCAGGACGCGCTGGAGAAAAAGCTGCGCGAGGCCATCGCCCGCGTCGCGGAACGGGCGGGCGCATGAGCGCCAAGCCCATCCGGCTGCTCAGCGGTATTCTGACCGTGGGCGGCTGGACCATGGTCAGCCGCGTGCTTGGCTTCGTGCGGGAAATCATGCTGACGGCGCTGATCGGCCCCGGCTCGGTGATGGATGCCTTCGTCGCCGCCTTTCGCTTGCCCAACCTTTTCCGCCGCTTCTTTGCCGAGGGCGCGTTCAACGCCGCCTTCGTCCCGATGTATTCGAAAAAGGCCGAGGTGGGTGAGGACGCTGCGGGTTTTGCTCGTGATGCGCTGTCGGGTCTTGGCCTTGTGGTTCTGGTGCTGGTCGGTCTGGGCATGGTGTTCATGCCCGCGCTGGTCTGGGCCACGGCGGGCGGGTTCGTCGGGGATGAGCGGTTCGACATGGCCGTGGGCTTCGGTCATGTCGTCTTTCCCTATATCTTCTTCATGTCGCTCTCGGCACTCTTCTCGGGGGTGCTGAACTCCCACGGGCGCTTTGCGGCGGCAGCGGCGGCCCCGGTCTTGCTGAACATCTTCGTCATCGCGGCAATGGCCATCGGCGCGATGATCGGCGGTGCGGTCATCACTTGGCTGATCTGGGCCATTCCGATTGCGGGTGTGGCGCAACTTGCGCTGGTCTGGGGCGCAGCAGATCGCGCCGGGATTCGCCTCCGCCCCTCGCGCCCTCGCTGGACGCCGGAGATGAAGCATCTCGTCGCCGTGGGCGTCCCCGCGGCGCTCGCCAACGGGGTGGCACAGATCAATCTGGTGGTAGGGCAGCTTGTGGCGTCCTCTACAGAGGGTGCAATCAGCTGGCTGTTCGCCGCCGATCGGCTCTACCAGCTGCCACTTGGCGTGGTCGGCATCGCCATCGGCATCGTACTGCTGCCGGAATTGTCGCGTCGGCTGAAGGCGGATGACACCGAGGGCGCGCGTCATTCCCTGTCCCGCGCCTTTGAGTTCGCTTTGATCCTGACCCTTCCCTGTGCCGTGGTCTTCCTGCTTATCCCGCTGCCAATTGTCTCGGTCCTCTATGAACGCGGCCAAACCGATGCTGCCGACAGTGCCGCAATCGCCGGGGCGCTGGCGATCTACGGGCTCGGCCTGCCAGCCTTCGTGCTGCAAAAGCTGCAACAGCCGGTCTTCTTCGCGCGCGAGGATACGGCGACGCCTTTCCGTTATGCGCTCGTGGCAATGGCAATCAATGCGGCGCTGGCCTTTGGCCTGATGCCGGTCATCGGCTGGCTGGCCCCGGCAGTGGCCGCCACTGCGGCGGCTTGGACAATGACGCTGCTGCTATGGCTTGGGGCACGCGGCTTCGGTGAGGCGGCCAGGCTCGACATCAAGGCCCGCCGGGCCGCCCCACGGATCATGGCGGCGTCCCTGCTGATGGGGGCGCTAAGCTGGGGTCTGGTCTGGCTTCTATCAGGAGCCCTGCAAACAGACGGTCTCCGCTATGCGGCTCTGGCTGCCGTGATCCTTGCCGGGATGGCGTCATATGCGGCATTCGGGCAGATGACCGGTGCTTTCCGTCTGGCGGAACTCCGGGCCAGCCTCAGGCGCAACCGCTGATCAAAAGCGCGGGCGCGGTCCGGGGTGCGGGCTGGCGCGACGCAAGATTTCCACCAGACGCAACATCACCTGCGCCAGCCCGGGTGGGTGGGCGGGCACGCCGGACCGCGCTCGGCACCCTCACCGTTCAGCGCTGCCGCATCCTGTTCAGCAACCGATGCCAGCCGCCGGGGCTGACGAAGAACGACAGCAGGAAGCCCGCCACGAAACCGGACAGATCCGCCACCACATCCCCGTAATTCCCTTGCAGCGTTGCAAAGATCAGCTGGATCGCAAGAAGCATTCCGATGAGCCCAAAGGCCCGCATCTGGTTTTCGCCTGCCACCCCCAGATTGACCCATCGGATAAAGGAAAACGCACCGATCAGCCCGTAAACTCCGGGATAGCCGCCGATCAGCGGATAGGGGCTGTCCAGAAACAGCACGAAAGCAAGCCCGCCCACAACGGCAGAGACCCAGAAAACCAGCAAGAACGCCAGCGATGAAAACACCTCTGCCACCATCTTGCCGATGGCAAGGATGAAGACCACGACGAACGCCACGTGGACGAAGCCACCATGCAACAGCGGATAGGCTATGAACCGGGCCAGATGCTGCATGGGATAAGAACGGTTGGCGCGCATCCATTCCCAGACGGAGTCCAGCACCGCGTAATCCTGCATCGCCGCGATGCGCCAGCCAACGCCGCCCGCTCCGCCCAGAAGCCCCGCCGTCGCCAGCTGGAACATGACCTCCAGCCCGCCCATCACAACGGCCAGACCGACCACCACCGGCGGCAGCGCATTGAAGGGGGAGTTACCGCTTGCGTCCATTTTCCTTCTGTCCCTTATGTTGACGGGCCTCGCCCCCATGGGTAAGCGAGGCGCGCGCGGATGAAAAGGCGCCCTTTGCGCGCGAAGGGCAAGAGGACCGAGAGGCCAGAGCAATGAGCAGCACCAAGTTTACCCCCCGCGTTTTTTCGGGAATGCAGCCCTCGGGCGATCTGCACCTGGGCAATTACCTGGGCGCGATGAAACGTTGGGTTGATATGCAGGATGCGGGCCAGCATGAAACGGTCTACTGCATGGTCGATCTGCACGCCATCACCGTCTGGCAGGATCCAGCCGCTCTGTCCCGCGCCACGCGAGAGCTGTGCGCCGGGTTTATTGCCGCCGGGATCGACCCGGAAAAATCCATCCTGATCAATCAAAGCCAGGTGCCGGAACATGCGCAACTGGCCTGGGTCTTCAATTGCGTGGCACGCATGGGCTGGATGGGCCGGATGACCCAGTGGAAGGACAAGGCTGGCAAGAATGCCGAGGCTGCCTCGCTTGGCCTGTTCGCCTATCCCGCGTTGATGGCCGCCGACATTCTGCTCTACCACGCCACCCATGTTCCGGTAGGCGACGATCAGAAGCAGCACCTTGAATTGACCCGCGACATCGCCGCAAAGTTCAACCACGATTATGGCGTCGAGTTTTTCCCGATCACCGAACCGGTGATCGAAGGCGCCGCGACGCGCGTGATGAACCTGCAGGATGGGACAAAGAAGATGTCCAAGTCCGACCCGTCGGACAAGACGCGCATCAACCTGACCGACGATGCCGATGCCATCGCCAAAAAGATCAGGAAAGCCAAGACTGACCCCGACCCGCTGCCCGAAACCGTCGAAGGGCTGGAGAGCCGCCCCGAGGCGCGCAACCTCGTCAATATCTGGGCCGCTCTGGCCGATACCACGGTCGAGGATGTGGTGGCACAGAACGCGGGCAAGATGTTTGGCTATTTCAAGCAGGACCTCGCCGACCTTGCGGTCGAAAAGCTGGCCCCGATTTCTGGTGAAATGGCCCGGCTGATGCAGGACCCCGCCGAGATTGACCGCATCCTGGGCCGCGGCGCGGAACGGGCGCGCGAGATTGCGGCACCGGTTCTGGCCCGGACCTATGAAATCGTCGGCATGGTCCGCAGCTAAGGCACCTGCGCGGGATCGCACCGATCCCCTGCAAAAACGAAGAATTCTCCTTTGCGCGGCAGTTCCTATGTTTCCGCGCAAAGGAGAATGACCATGACCTACACCGCAGACCCCGGCATGGGGATCGGCCATGTCCATCTGAAAGTATCGGATCTTGATAGGTCCATCGCCTTCTACCGCGATGTGATCGGGCTGGAGCTGCAACAGCGCTTCGGCTACGGCGCTGCGTTTATGTCGGCGGGCGGCTATCACCACCACCTGGGCCTCAACACCTGGGAAAGCCGGGGGGGAACGCGCCCTCCTCGCGGCACCACCGGGCTTTACCACGTGGCGTTTCTCTACCCCACGCGAGAGGCGCTGGCGAAGGCCGTGGCGCAGGTGGCGAAGGCCGGTGTGCCGTTGGTCGGTGCCGCTGATCACGGCGTCAGCGAAGCCGTCTATCTGGAAGATCCCGATGGCAATGGAATTGAGCTTTACCGCGACCGCCCACAGGCGGACTGGCCCCGGGATAGTGACGGCAACCTTGAGATGACCAATGCGCCGCTCGACATGGCGGGACTTGTGGCCCTGGCGGGATGATCCGTCGGTTTAACCTTTTGGCAGGCTTTCGCGGCGATGATGTCGCAAGCCATGCACGGGAGGAGCCATGAAGACATCCAAACAACCGCCAAGTGCGCCGGAAAAAAACTGCCTGCAACCGGCGTAGGCGCGCGACCCGCGACCATGTCTTACCAGCTCGGATTTACGTCTGGACCTATGACCTAATCTACCCCATGCTGTCGCCAAGTAGGAGGACCCCCAATGGCGACCGGCAAGAACATCCGCACCTGGTTTGAAGGCAACTGGCATGACGGCAATGTGCCGATTATGAACGCAGCCGATCACGGATCGTGGCTGGGGGGCACGGTGTTTGACGGCGCGCGCTATGCCTATGGACTGGCGCCCGATTTGCTGGCCCATTGCGAACGGGTGAACCGCTCAGCCCGCGCCCTGATGATGAACCCGACCCATACCGGGCAGGAGATCGTCGATATCGTCTGGGAAGGAATCCGGCTCTATCCCGAGGATACGCCGCTCTATATCCGGCCAATGTACTGGACCATCGACGGCGGCTATTCGGCCATCGTGCCGAAAGCGGAGTCCACTGGCTTTGCCGTTTGCCTGGAAGAAATTCCGCTGTCGCCGCCAGATGCAACGGTTCGGCTTGGAACAACCCAATTCCGCCGCCCGGTTCTGGCCGACAACGTGACCAACGCCAAGGCCGGATGCCTCTACCCCAACAATGCGCGGATGCTGGCCGAGGTACGTGCAAAGGGCTTCGACAATGCATTGGTGGCAGACGCCATGGGGAACGTGGCCGAAAGTGCCACGGCGAACGTTTTCATCGCCAAGGATGGCGTGGTGAAAACCCCCATCCCCAACGGCACCTTCCTGTCCGGCATCACCCGCGCGCGTCACATCAAGAACCTGCGCGCCGCAGGTTACGAGGTGCGGGAAGAGGTGCTGAGCTTTGACGATGTTCGCGACGCGGACGAGGTTTTCCTTTCGGGCAATATGTCCAAGGTGACGCCGGTTGTCGAATTCGATGGCACAAACTACCAGGTGGGCCCGATCACCAAAGAGGCGCTGAAGCTTTATTGGGACTGGGCGAAGTCCGAGGGCTGATCACCCGGTGAACCGTTTGAGATAATCATCGGAATAATCCACCTCCAGCTCGATCCAGATCGGCAGGTGGTCTGACATCTCGTAGGTGGTCCAGCCTTTGTAGGACCGGTCCCAATTGGCATAGGGCTCGCCCCGCATCGCCTCGGCATGGGGCTGGTAGTGGGCGGCATCCTCGGCCCGGAACACTGCCCCGCGCCAGTCGAAGCTGCCCTTGGCCAGCAGCCGCGTTTTCACGTCTTCCTTGGTGAAAGCGATCTGGTCGTAATGCTTGGTCCCGCCCAGGTTGGTCGCCCCGAACAGAGGCACATGCAGCCCTTCCTCTGTCATCGCCTGCATGATCGGGTCGCCCGCTGCTTCGATATTCATGTCACCGAGCAGCACATGCACCTCGTCGGTCTGTTCGGACCGGCGCGCCAGCACCTTGGAAATCGCCCGAATCTCAGCTGCCCTAAGCGCATGATCCGCCGCGCTTCCACCGCCATAGATAATATGCGCGCTGCACAGCGTGAACCGGAACCATCCGGCTTGAAACGACGCGAAAAAGGGCGAGCGGGCGATCTGGCGGCCCTCGATCAGCGCCTCTTGCGGCAGCACCAGTTCCCCGATCAGGTTCTTGAACCGCACCCGGTTGCGGTCATAGAGAAATGCCATGCGTTCATTGTTGCCGGGGCCACCTTCGGTCACGTCATTGACGAAATAGTCCCAGTTGGGACCAAGCAGCCGGACCAGCCGTTCCAACGGTTTCAAGTCTTCCTTCACTTCTTGAACCGCGCAGATATCGAAGCTGTCGATGATCTCGGCGATATAGTGATAGCTTTCATCCAAGCGCGGGCGACCATCGTCGAAGGCGCGGATGTTCCATGATCCGATGATCAGCGAATTGGCCCGCCGCCTTCCGGTAATCCGGTCACGCAGATGGGTCCGCAGTTCCAGCAGACGCGAGGCTATCCAGTCGGCTTTGCCGGGATACTCAACCGCATGTCCTGCGGCTTGGGCCATGGCCTCGGTACGCTGATAATCCTTGAGGTTATGATAAAAGGCCATCCCGGTCTCCTGCGTGAATGCGTGCAATCAATGGGCAGGACTGTACCACAGCTCGTCGCGACAATGGTTAACAGCAGCTTGTGAAACCTTCTGTTGCCTGTCTGTCTCACCTCGGTCATGATGGCCTGCGGTGACTATGGGAGAGGTCCATGCGCAAGTTTCTGGTTATCCTCGATGATTCCCGCGAATGCCTGAACGCCATGCGTTTCGCGGCGATGCGGGCGGCCAATACCGGCGGCGGTGTGCAGATTCTGTCGGTGATTCCACCCGATGAGTTCAATCACTGGATCGGCGTGGGTGAGGTCATGCGGGCCGAAGCACGCGAACGGATCGAGGCGCATTTCAATGTTTTTGCCAAATGGATGCGCGACAAACAAGGCGTCGACCCGGAGCTGGTGATCCGCGAAGGCGAACCGATTGACGAGATCCTGAGCCAGGTCAATGAAGACCGGGAGATCGGTGTGATCGTGCTTGGGGCGGGCACCGGTCGCAAAGGGCCGGGACCGCTTGTCACGGCGCTGTCGAAAAACGCAGGCACCTTGCCGATCCCGATGACCATCGTGCCCGGAGAACTGTCCAAGGAGCAGCTGGAAGCGATCACCTGAACGGCAGATTAGAACCATTCCAATTCTTGACTTCCCCGGTCAGGAAACGCATATCGGGGGTAAGCCGCGAAGGAGCGCATGATGTTCATTCAGACCGAATCCACCCCGAACCCCGCCACGCTGAAATTCCTGCCCGGTTTGCAGGTGCTTGAAAGCGGCACAGCCGATTTCCCCGCCGCTGACAGCGCGGGCAGCTCGCCCTTGGCCTCGCGCATCTTTGGTGTGGCCGGTGTCGCAGGCGTATTCCTGGGCACCGATTTCGTGACCGTGACCAAGGCCGCCGATGTGGAATGGGACCATGTGAAGCCCGCCATTCTGGGCGCGATCATGGAACATTTCCAGTCGGGTGCGCCGGTAATGGACGGCGACGGCGCGGCTGGTGGCCATGCCGAACACAGCGGCGAAGATGCAGAGATCGTCGGCCAGATCAAGGAACTGCTGGACACCCGCGTTCGGCCCGCCGTGGCGCAGGATGGTGGCGACATCACCTTCCATGGCTTTGATCGCGGCATCGTCTATCTGCATATGCAGGGCGCTTGTGCCGGCTGCCCCTCGTCAACCGTGACGCTGAAAATGGGTATTGAGAACCTGCTGCGCCATTACATCCCCGAAGTGATCGAGGTGCGTCCGGTTGCCGTCTGACGCGCTGATCCTTGGCTTTGACACATCGGCCGCGCATTGCGCGGCCGCTTTGCTGTCGGGCGACCGGATGATTGCCGCACGGCAGGAAGAGATGGCCAAGGGTCAGGCGGAACGACTGATGCCGCTGCTGCAAGAAGTGCTGACAGAGGCCGGTGTCGCCTTGCCCGATCTGTCTGCCATTGGCGTCGGTATCGGTCCCGGCAACTTCACCGGCATCCGCATCTCGGTCGCTGCCGCGCGGGGATTGGCCCTGTCACTCGGCATCCCCGCCGTGGGCGTGTCGCGGCTGGAGGCGCTGGCGCTTGGAGCGGAACGCCCAGTTCTGGCCTGTCTCGACGCCCGGCGGGATCATCTTTACCTGCAACGATTTGCAGAGGATCACCACATGGGGCCTGCCTTGGTGCCTTTCGACACCCTGTCAGACTGGGCAATGCCTGGCCTGACCTGCATTGGGCAGCGCTCGGAAGACGTGGCCAACCGGATTGGTGCCGCCCATGCCCCCGCCAGCCACGCCCCAGCCTCTGCCATCGCGCGCATCGCCGCCACCCGCTGGCAAAGCCCTGAACCCCGCCCCGCGCCGCTTTACATCCGCACCCCTGACGCGGCCCCTGCCCGCGACACCGGGCTTGTCATCCTGCCATGACCCCGGCCGAGCTTGCCCGCATCCACGCCGCCTGCTTCACCACCCCCCGACCATGGAGCGAAGCAGAACTGGCGAGCTTCCTATCCGACCCGCTATGCGACCTGATCGAACACGACGGTGGCTTTGGCCTGATCCGCACCATCGCGGGGGAGGCAGAGCTTTTAACCATCGCCGTTGATCCCGTTCTCCGCCGTCAGGGCCGGGGCAAAGCGATTCTTCTACGGGCACTTGATCGGGCGAGGGCCAAGGGTGCAGAACAATTATTTCTAGAGGTCGCCTCCGACAATCTGCCCGCAATCTTGCTTTATGAAACTACCGGTTTCACCCAAACGGGCCTGCGACGGAACTATTATCGCTTACCTAACGGAACCCGACGCGATGCCGTTCTTATGGGGCGCAACTTGCAGGCATCGGGCAGTTGACGCGAGAATACGGTTGACCCCGTGCGCGGGCTTTGCCCTTATTCACCGAGGGACTTTCGACCTTTTTCCAGGACGGGCGCATCACCCAAAGAATGCCCCGCCATAATCCAACCGGGAGAGACACATGACTCTTTTCAAATCATTCTATGGTGCCGCAGCAGCGCTTGCGATCACCGCCACCGGCGCACTGGCCGATCCGGCCATCATCTTCGATCTCGGCGGCAAGTTCGACCGCTCGTTCAACGAAGCGGCCTTCAACGGTGCTGAACAGTGGGCCGAGGAAACCGGCGGCTCCTATCGCGAGATCGAGCTTCAGTCCGACGCGCAGCGTGAACAGGCGATGCGTCGTCTGGCCGAGGCGGGCGCCAACCCCATCGTGATGGCGGGCTTCAGCCAAGCGTCTTCGCTGGAAGTTGTGGCCCCTGACTATCCCGACACCACCTTCGTGATCATCGACGGTGTGGTCGATGCGCCGAATGTGCGGTCTGTGATCTTCTCTGAACACGAAGGCTCGTACCTCGTTGGTATGCTGGCAGGTCTGGCATCCGAATCCGGCACTGTCGGCTTCGTGGGCGGTATGGACATTCCGCTGATCAGCCGCTTCGGCTGTGGCTATGCGCAGGGCGTGCGCGCCGTTAACCCCGATGCGACCATCATCCAGAACATGACCGGAACCACCCCCGCCGCCTGGAACGACCCGGTGCGCGGCGGTGAACTGACCCGCGCCCAGGTGGCGCAGGGCGCCGACGTGGTCTTCGCGGCCGCTGGCGGCACCGGCCTTGGTGTTCTGCAAACCGCCGAGGACGAAGGCATCTTCTCGATCGGCGTGGACAGCAACCAGAACTACCTGCACCCCGGTTCGGTCCTGACCTCGATGCTCAAGCGCGTGGACGTTGCCGTTTATGATGCCTTCTCGACCCCGGTCGATGAAATCGAAACCGGTATCCACGTCTTTGGTCTGGCCGAAGAAGGTGTTGGCTACGCGCTGGACGAACACAACGCTGACCTGATCACCGAAGACATGATCGCACAGGTAGACGCCGCTCGTGCCGCCATCATCGCCGGAGAAATCACGGTTCATAACTACACCGAAGACGGCATGTGCCCCGTCGAATAAGACGGTAGCGGGCTGACATAGCCAGACGGGCCGCCCCAACCGGTGGCCCGTCTTCTTTTCAGAGGAGCCGACTGGACAGACGTCCCCGCTTTGGTCACAGTTCTCCAATTCCGCTGCCATTTCGCAGCGATTCAAAAAAGACAACAACAGGGACGGGCTGCCGCGATGTCAGACACAGAACCCTATGCCATTGAACTGCGTGGAATCTCCAAGGCCTTTGGCCCGGTTCAGGCAAACAAGGACATCTCCCTGCATGTCCGCAAAGGCACGATCCACGGGATTGTCGGTGAAAACGGTGCGGGGAAATCGACCCTGATGTCGATCCTCTATGGGTTCTACAAGGCCGATGCCGGGGAAATCATAATCAACGGACAACCCACCCTGATCCCCGACAGCCAGGCCGCGATTCGTGCGGGCATCGGCATGGTCCACCAGCATTTCAAGCTGGTTGAGAATTTCACGGTGGTCGAGAATGTGATTCTCGGAGCCGAAGATGGCGCATTGCTGCAGCCCTCGATCACCAAGGCGCGGCGCATTCTGAAGGAACTGTCTGACGAATACGAACTGCATGTGGACCCGGATTCGGTGATCGAGGAAATCTCGGTCGGCCATCAGCAACGGGTAGAGATTCTGAAGCAGCTTTATCGGCACGCCGATATCCTGATCCTCGATGAGCCAACCGGTGTTCTGACCCCTGCCGAGGCCGACCATCTGTTCCGCATCCTCAATGGGCTGAAGGAACAGGGAAAGACGATCATCCTGATCACCCACAAGCTGCGGGAGATCATGGAAGTGACCGACACCGTGTCGGTGATGCGCCGGGGTGAGATGACGGCAACCGTACAAACCGCCGAGACAAGCCCCGAACAACTGGCCGAACTGATGGTGGGCCGTAAGGTTCTGCTACGAGTCGACAAGGCAGCTGCCAATCCGGGTGAAGTGGTACTGGACGTGGCCGATCTTCGGGTGAATGACGACCAGAAAGTCGAACGCTTGAAGGGCGTATCGCTGCAAATTCGGGCGGGCGAAATCCTTGGCATCGCGGGCGTTGCTGGAAATGGGCAGTCGGAATTGCTGGAAGTTCTGGGCGGAATGATCCCGGCTGCGGGCGGCACGATCACGGTCAAAGGACAGCAGATCGACCTGACCGGAACGGCCTCGGATGGGCAAAGCCGCCGGGACCGTGGCATCGCCCATGTGCCAGAGGACCGTCAGAAAGAGGGCCTGATCATGCCCTTCATGGCCTGGGAAAACGTCGGCTTCGGATATCACCACGATCCGAAATACCAGAAGAACCGGTTGTTCATGGACAATGCAGCGTTGAAGCAGGACACCGCCGAAAAGATGGAACGCTTCGACGTGCGCCCACCCAATCCGTTTCTCGAGGCCAAGAATTTCTCTGGCGGCAACCAGCAAAAAATCGTCGTCGCGCGCGAGATCGAGCGCAATCCAGACCTTCTGCTGATCGGGCAGCCGACGCGGGGCGTCGACATCGGCGCGATCGAGTTCATCCACAAGCAGATCATCGCATTGCGCGATCAGGGCAAGGCAATCCTGCTGGTGTCGGTCGAGCTTGATGAAATCATGTCACTGTCGGATCGCATTGCCGTCATGTTCGATGGCAAGATCATGGGCGAACGCCTGCCCTCGGAAACCAACGAAGGTGAATTGGGCCTCTTGATGGCCGGTGTGACCAAGGGGGCCGCATAATGGATAAGATGCCGAAATGGGCGGATCTCGCCCTAATCCCTTTCATCAACCTGATGCTGGCGCTTTTCGTTTCGGGGCTGGTGGTTTTGTACATCGGGGAAAGTCCGCTCGAGGCGATGGCCATCATGGTGCGGGGCTCGGTCGGGACGGCCTATGGCTGGGGCTACACGCTGTATTATGCCACCAACTTCATCTTTACCGGGTTGGCCGTGGCCGTGGCGTTCCATGCGCGCATGTTCAATATCGGTGGCGAGGGTCAGGCCGCACTTGGCGGGCTTGGCGTGGCCGTTGTTTGCCTGACCATTCCCTGGCCGCACTGGTCCCTGGCACTTCTTGGTGCCATCGCGGGCGCGGCGGCTTTCGGCGCGGCATGGGCTGCGATCCCTGCCTATCTGCAGGCCAAGCGCGGCAGCCATATCGTGATCACCACGATCATGTTCAACTTCATCGCATCTGCGCTTTTGGTCTATCTCTTGGTCAACGTCTTCCGGGTGCCGGGGTCCATGGCGCCCGAAACCGCACGTTTTGCAGAGGCAACGCATCTGCCCAATGCCTATGACATTGCACCTTGGTTGGGTTTCAGCCGGTCCACGCCCCTGAATGTGTCTTTCCTTGTGGCCCTGGTGGCCTGCGTTGCAGTCTGGGCTTTGATCTGGAAAACCCGGCTCGGATATGAAATCCGCGCCTACGGCCATTCACAAACTGCCGCGGTTTATGCCGGGATCAACCCGGTGCGGATCATCATGATCTCGATGCTGATTTCTGGCGGGTTGTCGGGCCTGATGGCAATCAATGCCGTGATGGGGGAAGCCGAGCGCCTGGTCATCGACCCGGTTCAGGGTGCGGGTTTCGTAGGCATCGCGGTGGCCCTAATGGGCCGGTCGCACCCCGTAGGCGTGTTCCTGGCTGCGCTGCTTTTCGGGATGCTCTACCAGGGCGGGGCGGAGCTGGAGTTCGAGATGCCATCGGTCAGCCGAGAAATGCTGCTGGTCATTCAGGCGCTTGTGATCCTGTTCACGGGCGCCCTGGACAATATGGTGCGCATGCCTGTGGAACGCATGTTCCTTGCCATGCGGAAAGGGAGCTGAGCCATGGATTTCGCAACTCTCATCCAGCTTCTCGACAGCTCTATCCGCCTGGCCACGCCGCTGCTGCTGGCCTGTCTGGCCGGGCTCTATTCCGAACGGGCGGGGATTTTTGACATCGGCCTTGAGGGCAAGATCCTGATCTCGGCCTTCTTCTCGGCCTCGGTTGCGTTTTCCACCGGAAATGTCTGGCTTGGCCTCTTGGCGGGTGTCGCGTCGTCGATGGTGTTTGCTTTGTTGCACGGGGTGGCGTCGATCACTTTCCGGGGCAACCAGCTGATTTCAGGCGTGGCGATCAACTTCCTTGCCGCAGGCATGACCGTGGTGGTCAGTGACAGCTGGTTCTCGCTTGGCGGGCGTACGCCACAGCTGGAAAACTCAGGCCGGTTCCAAAACATCACCCTGCCTTTTGCGGAACAGCTGCAAGGCGTGCCGTTCATCGGACCGATCTATCACGATCTGATCTCAGGTCATTCAATCCTGGTCTACGCGGCCTTCCTGATCGTGCCGCTGACATGGTGGCTGCTGTATCGCACCCGGTTCGGCCTGCGCCTGCGTGCTGTTGGGGAAAACCCGGCGGCGGTGGACACAGCCGGCATCTCGGTCGTGCGGCTGCGGTTCTCGGCAGTGCTGATCTGCGGCGTGCTCTGTGGCATCGCCGGAGCGTATCTATCGACCAGCCTGTCGGCTGGCTTCGTGCGGGATATGAGCGCGGGGCGTGGCTTCATCGCACTGGCGGCGCTGATCTTTTCAAAATGGCGGCCCTGGTATGCGCTGATGGCGTGCCTGCTCTTTGGTCTGCTGGATGCGACGGGAAGCCTGTTCCAGAACATCGAGGTTCTGGGGATCAGTGTGCCAGTGCAGTTCATGCAGGCCTTGCCCTATATTCTGACCGTCGTGATCCTGGCCGGCTTCGTCGGGAAGGCCATCCCGCCGCGTGCAGGCGGGGAACCCTATGTGAAGGAACGCTGAGGATATCGGGTCGCACCGCCAGCGGTGCGACCCGGAAGGATTTTGCAAAATCCTTTCCCCGCGCTTGTTGAAAGGCCAACGCCCATGTCTGACCATACAGCGCTTGTTGATCTGATCCGGTCCCGCGCCGGGTCTGAACCCGTGTCTCTCGGACTCATACTCGGTTCCGGCCTGGGGCATCTGGCCGAAGCCGTTGACGGTGTCGCGATAGACTATTCCGACCTTCCCGGATTTCCCCATGCAGGTGTCTCGGGCCACAATCCCAAGCTGGTGATCGGTGATCTCGAAGGCACCCGCGTCGCCGTATTCGGCGGCCGCGCTCATTATTACGAAAGCGGGCGAGGCGATGCGATGCGCCTGCCGCTGGAGGTGCTGAAAGCCCTCGGGGCAGAAACGCTGATTGTCACCAATGCAGCGGGTTCCATGCGCTCGGACATCCAGCCCGGCGACCTGATGCTGCTGAATGACCATATCAACTTTTCCGGCCTCAACCCTCTGATCGGAGAACCTTCCGACCGCCGCTTTGTGCCGATGAAGGACGCCTATGACCCTGCCATCCGCGCAGCGTTGAAGACATCGGCAGAGGCGGAAGGTATCGACCTCGCAGAAGGGGTCTATGCCTGGTATTCCGGCCCATCATTCGAAACCCCTGCCGAAATCCGCGCAATTCGCATCCTAGGGGCCGATGCCGTGGGAATGTCCACCGTGCCCGAGGTGATTCTCGCGCGGTTCCTTGGCCTTCGCGCCGCCGCGATTTCGACCGTCACCAATATGGCAGCCGGTCTGAGCGATGAAGCGATCAGCCATGAACACACCAAGGCCATGGCACCGCTTGGCGCAGCCAAGTTGGAAAAGATCCTGCGCCATTATCTGAGACAGGGCTAAGCGCAACTGTTCCGATCTGTCGCAGGTTGATCCCCCCTGCAAGAGGTGGCCACCGTCCTGTCACAGGCGTAAGGGAAAAAAATCGCGCCCTGTCCACCCTGCCCGAGTTCCATGCAGATTTACCTTCCCATTGCCGAGGTCAGCGTCAACGCCTTTATGCTGCTTGGCATCGGCGGCCTGGTCGGCGTGCTGTCGGGCATGTTCGGCGTTGGCGGAGGCTTTCTGATCACTCCGCTGCTGTTCCTTGCTGGCATCCCTCCGGTGGTTGCCGTCGCGACATCTGCCAACCAGATCGTTGCCTCTTCAATTTCCGGCGTGATCAGCCATTTTCAGCGTCGCACGGTCGATATCAAGATGGGCTCGGTTCTGCTGGCAGGCGGGCTTTTGGGGTCTGCTTTCGGTGTGCAGGTCTTTGCTGCGTTGCGCGCGGTCGGACAGGTCGATCTGTTGGTCCGGCTTTGCTATGTCGTCTTCCTTGGGGCCATCGGCGCGATGATGTTCGTCGAAAGCCTGAACGCCATCCGCGCCTCAAAACGCGCGGGTGATCGCGCCCCCATAAAGCGACGCCAGCGAAACTGGGTTCACACAATGCCCCTCAAGATGCGCTTTCGCACTTCGGGGCTGTATATCTCGGCACTGCCGCCACTGTTGGTTGGCGGTGCAGTTGGCATCCTGTCGGCGATCATGGGCGTGGGCGGCGGTTTTATCATGGTCCCTGCGATGATCTACATACTCGGGATGCCCACCAAGGTGGTGATTGGCACCTCTCTGTTCCAGATCATCTTTGTCACGGCGTTCACCACGCTGATGCATGCGTTGACCAGCCATTCCGTGGACATGGTGCTGGCGCTTCTGCTGATCTTTGGCGGGGTGCTTGGTGCGCAAGTGGGCGCACGCATCGGCGTCATGCTGAAGGCCGAACAGTTGCGCATTCTGCTGGCAGTCCTGGTGTTGGCGGTCAGCGTCAAGATCGGGCTGGAACTGGTTATTCATCCCGGTGAGCTTTACGGTATTTCCGGCGACCTGGACTGATCCATTCGCAAAGGTGGTACTGGACGGAACGAGGCCGGTGTTTCACTATACATTCCGTGTCCTGCTGTTCCGATCTGTCGCACCCCCGCGGGGCGGATTGCAGTCTGGCCAATGAACAAACCGGGCAGTAAGAGAAGCTACAACCTCAGGAGGCATACGTCAGACCATGCAGATCTACCTGCCCATTGCGGAAGTCAGCGTAAACGCTTTCCTTCTGCTTGGGCTTGGCGGCATGGTCGGGATCCTGTCAGGCATGTTCGGGGTTGGCGGTGGCTTTCTTCTGACGCCGCTGCTGTTCTTCATCGGGATACCACCCGCCGTCGCCGTTGCGACCGAGGCAAACCAGATCGTTGCATCGTCTTTTTCCGGTGTTCTGGCGCATTTCAAGCGAAAGACGGTGGATCTCCGAATGGGGGTCGTCTTATTGATCGGCGGCCTTATCGGGGCTGCTCTCGGGGTGCAGGTGTTCAACGCGCTCCGCGCCATTGGGCAGGTCGATCTGCTTGTTCGCCTTTGTTACGTGGTCTTCCTTGGCATCATCGGCGCGCTGATGTTTGTCGAAAGCCTGCGCGCCATCTACCGCTCCAAGGCTGCTGCGGGTGCTCCGCCGCCGCGCCGCCACCATCGCGGCTGGATCCACGCGCTGCCATTCAAGATGCGCTTTCGCACCTCGGGGCTGTATCTGTCTGTAATTCCTCCGCTTCTGGTTGGTCTGTGCGTGGGTGTGCTGGCAGCGATCATGGGCGTCGGTGGTGGGTTCATCATGGTACCCGCGATGATCTATATCCTTGGCATGCCCACCAAGGTTGTCGTCGGTACATCGCTTTTTCAGATCATCTTCGTAACCGCATTTTCCACCCTTCTACACGCCACCACGAACTTTACCGTTGATATGATCCTCGCTGTCCTACTGCTGATCGGTGGTGTGATCGGTGCTCAGATCGGCGCGCGGATCGGCGTTAAGCTGAAGGCAGAGCAACTGCGCATCCTGCTGGCGATCATGGTGCTTGGCGTGTGTGGAAAACTGGCCTTCGACCTGCTGGTGCAGCCGTCGGAACTCTTCACATTGGGGGCTGCGTCGGGGCATTGAAACAGATCCTGCTGATATTGGCCCTTTTGCTGGCCCCGCTTGCTGCTACCGCGCAGGAGGAAACCGTTGTTGCTGGCCTGTCCCAGAACGAGGTGTCAATCACCGCGAATTTCAACGGCTCTGAGATCCTGATTTTCGGCGCGGTCCAGCGCTACACGCCCGTGCCCGAAGGCAATCCGCTGGAGGTGATCATCACCATCGAAGGCCCCGATCGCCCGGTTACGGTGCGGCGGATGGATCGGCGCTATGGCATCTGGATGAACACCGAAGCGGTAGAAGTCGATGCCGCGCCCACCTTTTACGCGGTCGCCACCACCAATCCCTTCCGCGAAGTGATCAGCGATACCGAGGATCTGCGTCACCGCATCTCCATTCCCCGTGCGATCCGCGCCGTCGGCACCGAAACGTATCATCAGCGCGACTTCACCGAGGCGGTGATCCGTATTCGCACGGGCGAAGATCTGTACCAGGTGCTTGAGGGCGCCGTGATCCTGCGCAATGAGACTCTTTTCAACACCTCGTTTCGGATGCCTGCCAATCTTGTCGAGGGCGATTACACCGCGCGCATATTCCTGACCCGCGGTCGTGAGGTTGTTTCCTCCTACGAGACCGCGATTACAGTGCGCAAAGTTGGGCTGGAACGGATGATCTACACGCTGGCCCATGAACGGCCGCTGGTCTACGGGCTGTTGTCTCTGGCCATCGCCATCGCCGCTGGCTGGCTGGCCTCGGCCGTGTTCCGTTACATCCGAATGGGCTGATCGGCCCACCCCCACAGGAGTGTAAATGCAAACCATTGACCGTGTCGAAGATCTGGAGACGCTCTATGGCGACCCGGTACCAACCTCGCTGACCAAGGTCACAGACCGGATGACACCACGTTACCGGCAATGGATCGAGGCCGCGCGCTTCGTGGTTGTGTCCACTGTCGGGCCGGAAGGCGCCGATGGCAGCCCGCGTGGCGATGACGGTCCGGTGGTGCGGATTGTTGATGACAAAACCCTGTGGCTGCCCGATTGGCGCGGCAATAACCGCATCGACACGCTGCGCAATATCATGCGCGACGGGCGGATCAGCCTGATGTTCATGGTGCCGGGGTCAAACAACGTGGTGCGGGTAAACGGCCGCGCCGTGCTGACCGCTGACACCGAGGTGACCGCCAGCTTCGACCGGAAAGGCATTCACCCCAAATCGGTGATCGTGGTCACGCTGGACGAAATGTATTACCAATGCGCCAAGGCGATCATGCGCTCGGGGTTGTGGACTCGCGGCGATGACAGCGAAAAAGTGCCGACGGCAGGGCAATTCGTGAAGGAACGGGACCAGGATTTTGACGGCGAAACCGATGACGCCACCTATCCCGAATATGCCAAGACACGCATGTGGTGACTGCCAAAGGGTCGCTGCCCGATGGGTGGCTCCTGCCCTCTACCCCCGCCCGATGAATGGCATCTTGTTGGCCATGACCGTCAAACTCGGCACATTGGCCTCGGGCGGCAAATTCGCCATGTACCAGACTGCCTCTGCCACATCGACGGCATTCATCACCGCTTCGGCCTTGATGCTGCCATCAGCCTGGCGCGCACCCTGGGCAATCCCCTTGGTCATCTCGGTCGCGGCATTGCCAATATCAAGCTGACCGGCACAAATCCCCAAATCGCGCCCATCCAGATTGAGCGTCTTGGTCAGCCCGCTAACCCCGTGCTTGGTGGTGGTGTAACAGACCGATCCCGGCCGGGGCACATGCGCGGAAATGGACCCGTTATTGATGATCCGCCCCCCTGCAGGCTCCTGCCGGCGCATCTGACCGAAAGCCGCGCGCGCACACAAAAACATACCGGTCAGGTTCACATCCAGAACGGCGCGCCAATCGGCCAGGCTGATTTCGTCAATCGGCCCCGACGGCCCGAAGGATCCGGCATTGTTGAACAGAACATCCAATCGCCCGGCACGCTCGGCAATCTTGACAAAAGCCTCGGCAACCGCAGCCTCATCCGTCACATCGCAAGGCAAGGCCAACGCGTTCTGGTGCGACTTGGCCAACAGCTCCAATGGCTCTGCCCGGCGCGCCAGCAAGGCCACAGTCCACCCCCGGTCCAGAAACAGATCCGCGACGGCACGCCCGATGCCCGCACTTGCTCCTGTCACCGCGATCACCTTGCTCATCCCATGTCCTCCGCTTCCAATGTCAGGGGTGCTACCGGCACCTCCAGATCGTCTGTCCCCAGAACCTCCTGCGGCTTGGACAGCATATAGCGCGTGATCCAGATCAGCCGCTCTTCGGCGCGGGTGATGGCAACATAGGCCAGCCGTTTCCACAAGGCCTGACCAGCCTCAATTCGGCCCGTGCGGCTGGCGGCATAGATATCCGGTGCGAAGACCTGCACATCGCGCCACTGGCTGCCTTGTGCCTTGTGAATCGTCACCGCCGCCCCATGCAGAAACGTGGCCCCCATCCGCGCAGCATAGGGAATGAACGGCTCTTCCTCGTCTGGCTTTTCAATCTTGACGATGGAGGCAGCCGATAACTGAGGGCTCTCTGCCCCCACTACATGCAACCGCGAGAACCCGGGCTTTCGGCCGGGACCCATATAGACCACCTGCGCCCCCTTGATCAGTCCCCGCGCCTCCAGGTCGATGCGCTTCTTTCGGTGCTTCACCGGCAGCTCGATCCCGTCGCAAACAAGCGGCTCGCCCGGCAACAGGGCGTCCTCCGGCGCGCCATGGGCCAAGCGAAAGGCGCGGATCAGCCTAATCCGCGTGGCATTGCGCCAGACCAGAACCGGACTGCGGGCCATCAGATCGCTGTCAGCACGCGGGGCCACCACAACGCGCGGGTCACCGCGGGCGGCGTCCTCGATCATCCGTTCAAAATCCTGGAACTCCAGGCTTGGATCGCTCAATGCATGGGCGAGGTCGAGAATGGGATTGTCCGCCTCCTGCCGGTGAATGCGCCCAAGCGTCAGCCGCGCGGGTTCCGGCAACTTGTCAAACGACATCTCACCCGATTGGCCCACGGGCGCCAACTGCGCCGGGTCACCAAACAGGACCAACATCGGAAATATCTCTCTCAGATCATCGAACTGCTTCTGATCGAGCATGGAGCTTTCGTCGACAAACCCGATATCCAGCGGATCCTCGCGCCGTTTCCAGCCGGTGATGAAATCCGACCCGCGCAAGCCAGCTGCTGCCAATGCCGCAGGCACCGATTTATGGGCATCATAGACAGCCTTGGCCCGGTCAAGCGCCGCATCTGTCAGCGCCTCGATATCCGGTCGCTCGCCCTGCCCCGCCAGCCACTCGGCAACCTTTTCATATTCCGGGTCATAAACGGGAGTATAGAGAATGCGGTGAATGGTGGTCGCGGGCACACCCCGCCGCCGCAGCACCGAAGCCGCCTTGTTGGTGGGGGCCAGCACCGCCAGCGTCCGCCGGTCCCTGCGCCGCTTGCCTTCCCAGTCCCCGGACACAAGGTCCACACCCGCCGCCTCCAGCGCCTTCACCAGCTCTGCCAGCAGCATGGTCTTGCCGCTGCCGGCCTTGCCGATCACCGCCATGACCTGTGCTTTGCCTTCGGCGACGGGCAGCAGCGTCTCGGCATCAAGATCCACCCCCATAGACCGCAAAACCTCGGTCAATCGGTCATAGGCGGCGGCCTGGTCTTCGGAATATGTGATGCTCTGCGCGGACATGCTCCGCACCCTAGGCAAAGCCGTTCCCGGGCACCACGGCAAAACCGCCCCTCCCCTTCTTCTTGGCCCAAATACTCCCGCTGGAGGCATCCCGACCGTGCCGAAGTCGCGTCGGCCTCCCATTGCGCGCCGCACCCGCCGATATCCCGTGGCAACGCGGGCCGAGGAGGGCCCCGCAGGGGCTTGACGAGGCCCGCCCCCCGGGTGATCGCGTCAGCGAGCGCAATCCCGGTCCCCAAAAGAAAACCGCCCCAGGGCTCCTCCTCCCCGGGGCGGCTTTGCCAGAGCGTCGCGTCCGTTTACACGGTGGGACCAGCCTCCAGCACATCTTCGAGCGTGGTCAACCCGGTGCGCGGGGCCTGAACCAGCACCGACATGTTGCCGGGCTTATGCTCGTTGCGCAGCATCTTCATATGCGCGTCGGGCAGTTCCGCCCAGGGGAAGACCTCTGACATGCAGGGGTCGAGGCGGCGCTCCACCATAAGCTGGTTCGCGGCCATCGCCTGCTTGAGATGGGCGAAATGGCTGCCCTGCAGGCGCTTTTGGTGCATCCACATGTAGCGCACATCGAAGGTCAGGTTATAGCCCGTCGTGCCGGCACAGATCACGACCATGCCGCCTTTCTTCACCACGAAGGTAGAGACCGGGAAGGTGCTTTCGCCGGGATGTTCGAAGACCATGTCCACGTTGACGCCCTTGCCGGTGATGTCCCAGATCGCCTTTCCGAACTTGCGGGCTTCCTTGAACCACTCGGCATATTCCGGCGTGTTCACGGTGGGCAATTGTCCCCAACACTTGAAATCGCGGCGGTTGATTACGCCCTTGGCACCCAGATTCATCACGAAATCGCGCTTGCTTTCGTCCGAGATCACGCCGATCGCGTTGGCCCCTGCCGTGTTGATCAGCTGGATCGCGTAGGAACCAAGGCCGCCCGAGGCCCCCCAGACCAGCACATTCTGGCCGGGCTTGAGGTCATGCGGCTCGTGGCCAAAGAGCATCCGGTAGGCGGTTGCCAGTGTCAGCGTGTAGCAGGCGCTTTCTTCCCAGGTCAGGTGCTTGGGCCGCGGCATCAGCTGCTGCGCCTGCACGTTTGTGAACTGCGCGAAAGAGCCGTCAGGGGTTTCATAGCCCCAGATCCGCTGCGAGGGCGAATACATCGGATCGCCACCGTTGCAGTGCTCGTCGTCGCCATCGTCCTGGTTGCAATGGATCACAACTTCGTCGCCAACCTTCCAGCGCGTGACCTTGTCGCCAACAGCCCAGACAATGCCCGACGCGTCAGAGCCCGCGATATGATAGGGCTGCTTGTGCACGTCGAACATGCTGATCGGCACACCAAGCGACGCCCAGACCCCATTGTAGTTGACCCCTGCGGCCATAACCAGAACCAGCACTTCGTGGCTGTCCAACTGGGGCACATCGACCACTTCAACCTGCATCGCGGTCGCGGGCTCGCCTTGCCGTTCCTTGCGGATTGCCCAAGCATACATTTTCTTGGGGACATATCCCATCGGAGGGATTTCACCCAACTCATAAAGATCTTTCTCAGGCGCGTCGTAGCTTGCGATCGCGGGGTTGCTGTCCAATGCCATCAGCTCCTCCAGGGTCAAGTTTCTGCGGCGCGGAATCATTCCGTGCTCCTGCAGAAAGTCCTAATAAGGCCCGCGCAACTATGCAACCCGAAATTGGGGTGTTTGTGAAATATTATGTCGCGGAGGATTTTTGTGGAAGGATTTCACCTGGAAAATCCCCCAAAATCGGGCTCACAGACCGTGCATAGAAGGCCACAAGGCGCTCACCCTCTTCGGTCAGGGTAAAAGAATCACCCTGCATCTGCAGAATTCGACGCCCATCCAGGGTCTTGAGAGCGGCCTCGATCGTGTAGGGCAGATCGCGTTTAGGCAGGAAGACGGGTGCCCCTGCAGCCAAGGCGCGCTCGAACCGGTCCTGAATTGCCGATAGAAGCGCTTCCTGGCTGCGAATGCCCGATGCCATAGCATGGGCGATGACCGGGAAGGGCACTACCGGCATGACGCTGCCGATCCGGGCCATCAGGTCCTGCCCCAGCAGATCGGCCTGGCTGTCATGTTCGGCCATGAACTCGGACAAGCTGACTGGCACCCCAAAGCTGACCGCGGCCATGCCGAAACGCGTGGCCTGCCGGGTCAGTTTCTGCCAGACCAGAAGCCGCAGATAGCGAAAGATGGGTTTCAGTGAGAACCGGAATCCGCGCCCGCCCTCGGCATGGATCAGATTGCGATCCTCCATCACCCGGTCGTAGTTGATGGCAACAGGAACGAAGACAACATCGCGGCTGTGTCCCGGTTTGAACCCGTCGATGATGTACGACAGAAGCCCCAGTTTCGGTTCGCGCAGCGCGCCCGTTCTGGTCAGCCCACCTTCGGGGAAAACCGCCTGCGTCACGCCCGCTTCGGTCGCCATCTGCACGTAGCGCGCCAGCACTTTGCGATAGAGCGGGTTGTTGTGGCGGCGGCGGATGAAGTAGCCGCCAAGCGACTTGATGAGCGGCTGCAAGGGCCAGACCCGCGCCCATTCGCCCACGGCATAGGCCAGCGCCGAGCGTTCGGCAGCAAGCCATGTGACCAACACGTAATCCATGTTCGAACGGTGGTTCATCACGAAGATCACAGTCTTATCCTTGCCTATCCCCTCCAGCGCAGCTGCGTTCGCGGCCCCAACCCGCACTTTGTAAAGTGAACGGGACAGGAAGCGCGCGGCGCGGATGGCAAAGGCGAAATAGGTAAAGGCGGAGAATGACGGCACTATCTCTCGCGCATAGCGTTCGGCGGTCTGCGCGGCCACGTCTTCTCGAATGCCGCGTTCGCGCGCGAAATCCAGAACCGCCTGTGCAACCTCAGGATCATATCGCAGCCGCAGAATGGTGTCGCGACGGCGGGCCAGTTTGAACGGCTGGATCGGATAGGTCAGCCGCTGGTTCAATCGCTCGACAGCCCGTTCCAGGCGACGGCGCAGATACCAGCGAACAGATGGCATCAGAACCCGATCCAACGCCGTGACCGCCGCAAAAAGCAGCACCAGAATCAGCAACCATGCCGGAACTTGGATCATATTGGTCATCCGGGGAACGGTGGCAGGAAACGCGAGGCGCTTCAATCCAAGACCGCAGCGGGGATACGGCCTTGACCGCCGCCGGGGATTCCCGGCTACACTGCCCTGAAAGGAGACCCCATGCCCAAACCGGATCTCGACAGCGCCTATGCGCTTGGTGGCAAGGACGAAACCCGCGAATTCTACAAGGAATGGGCGGAAAGCTATGACCAGACCTTTGCCGAGGATCGTGGCTATCGTTCACCCGGCGAGGTTGCGCGCCGGTTTCTTGCGGCAGCTGAGGGAAATGAACCGGTTCTGGATGTTGGGGCGGGCACCGGGTTAATCGGTGCTGAACTGACTGGCGTCACAATCGACGCGCTGGATCTGTCGCCCGACATGTTGGCCGTTGCAGGGCGCAAAGGCGTCTACAGAAACCTCATCACTGCAGACCTGACCGGGCCACTGGATATCGAAACCGCCAGCTATGGCGGCATCGTGTCCTCGGGCACGTTCACCCATGGTCATGTCGGCCCCGTCTGCCTGCCAGAGCTGATGCGCATTGCTCGGCCGGGTGCGCTGTTCATCTGCACCGTGATCCCATCGGTCTATGACAGCGCCGGCTTTGGGTCCGCACTTGCTCAGTTGGTGGCTGACGGGCAGATCACGCCGATCCGGTTTCATGACTTCAGGATTTACGACAAGGCCGACGACGCCCATGGCGATCAGCACGGGCTGATCATGGAGTTCCACCGTCTCTGATCCGCCAGTGCAGGTGCAGAATAGCAGCGCAGCATCTTTTCCGGTCTCGCCGCGATGCAGCGAGTTGACGGCGCATTAAAATTCCCGATATACCCGTCCTGACGAAATAAGATTACCGATCTGGATTCGGAGGCCGCCTGATGACCGAGACACATAAAGACCGCCCATGGCTCATTCGCACCTATGCCGGGCACTCGACCGCCAAGGCCTCCAATGCTCTCTATCGTGGCAACCTTGCCAAGGGGCAAACCGGTCTTTCGGTGGCCTTCGATCTGCCGACGCAGACAGGCTATGACAGCGACCACGAACTGGCACGCGGCGAGGTGGGCAAGGTCGGTGTGCCGGTCTGCCACCTTGGGGACATGCGGGCACTATTCGATCAGATCCCGCTGGAACAGATGAACACCTCGATGACGATCAACGCCACGGCGCCGTGGCTCTTGTCACTCTATATCGCGGTGGCCGAGGAACAGGGCGCCGATATCTCCAAGCTTCAGGGCACCGTCCAGAACGACCTGATCAAGGAATACCTTTCCCGCGGAACCTATGTCTGCCCGCCGAAACCGTCGCTGAAAATGATCGCTGACGTTGCGGAATACTGCTACACCAACGTTCCGAAATGGAACCCGATGAACGTGTGTTCCTATCACCTGCAAGAGGCAGGCGCGACGCCGGAACAGGAACTGGCCTTTGCGCTGGCCACTGGCATCGCGGTGCTCGACGCGCTGCAACCACGGGTTCCGGCAGAGGATTTCCCGGCTCTTTGCGGCCGTATCAGCTTCTTCGTGAATGCAGGGATCCGCTTCGTCACCGAGATGTGCAAGATGCGCGCGTTCGTGGATCTTTGGGACGAAATCCTGCTGGAGCGCTATGGCGTGCAGGACCCGAAGTTCCGCCGTTTCCGCTATGGGGTGCAGGTGAACTCCCTCGGCCTGACCGAGCAGCAGCCGGAAAACAACGTCTACCGTATCCTGATCGAGATGCTGGCCGTGACCCTGTCGAAAAAGGCCCGCGCCCGTGCCGTACAATTGCCCGCCTGGAACGAAGCGCTTGGCCTGCCCCGGCCCTGGGACCAGCAATGGTCGATGCGGATGCAGCAGATCATGGCGTTCGAGACCGATCTCTTGGAATATGGCGACCTCTTCGACGGAAACCCGGTGGTGGATGCCAAGGTCGAAGCGCTGAAAGACGGCGCGCGGGCGGAACTGGCCAATCTCGATTCCATGGGCGGGGCGATTGCCGCTATCGAATATATGAAAGGCCGCCTGGTTGAATCGAATGCCGACCGGGTGAACGGGATCGAGCGGGGGGATACCGTGGTTGTCGGGGTGAACAAGTACACGGAAACCGAGCCTTCGCCGCTCATGGACGCGGATGGCGGGATCATGACCGTCGATCCCGGCGTGGAAACCGACCAGATCGACCGGCTGAATGCATGGCGCGGCGATCGGGACAATGAGGCCGTCAAGGCCGCGCTGGAGGACCTGCGCGCGGCAGCGGCCGCCGGGGACAACATCATGCCCGCCTCTATCGCAGCTGCAAAAGCCGGGGCCACAACGGGTGAATGGGCGGGCGTGATGCGCGTCGTCCATGGCGAATATCGCGGACCCACCGGAGTTTCGCGCGCCGTGTCGAACAAGACCGAAGGCTTGGACGACATCCGAGATGCCGTCGATGCCGTTTCGGACAGCCTCGGGCGGCGGTTGAAATTCCTTGTGGGAAAACCCGGTCTTGATGGGCACTCCAATGGCGCGGAACAGATTGCCTTCCGCGCCCGCGATTGCGGCATGGATATCTCTTACGAGGGCATTCGCCTGTCGCCACAGCAGATCGTGGATGCAGCCAAGGCCGAAGATCCACATGTGATCGGTCTGTCGATCCTATCGGGCAGCCACATTCCGCTTATTGGTGACGTGATGGCCAGATTGCAGGCCGAAGGATTGGGGCACATTCCGGTAATGGTTGGTGGGATCATTCCCGAAGAGGATGAAAAAACCCTTCTTGCCTGCGGAGTTGCCCGGGTTTACACGCCAAAAGACTTCGAGCTGAATCGCATCATGATGGATATCGTCCAGCTCGTTGCACCCGCCTCTGCCGCTGCGGAATAAGGCAACCTATCTAATTAGACAGTTCTACCAGCCCATTCCAGTGGCGGGCCATTTATCATTGGCTCCACACGACCTATACTTTTCGACAGGTCGGTCTATTTAATATTGAATACACCGATTTTGGTAATTAACAAAATAAATAGTCAAACTCGGGAGAATGAAAAAATGGCAATCGACCTCGAATCGATGTCCAAAGACGAATTGCAATCGCTCAAGAAGAATGTCGACAAAGCGCTCGTTAGCTTTGAAAAACGTCAGCGCGAAGCTGCGCTTGCCGCCGCCCAGAAAGCCGCGCAGGAACATGGCTTCTCCTTGGATGAGATCCTTGGAAAGAAAGCCGCCGGGAAAACCTCTGTTCCTAAATATCGCAACCCGAACGACGCCTCCCAAACCTGGAGCGGTCGTGGACGCCAGCCAGCCTGGTACAAGGAAGCAGTCAATTCCGGCACCAATCCGGCGGATCTGGAAATCTGATCCATTGGATTAATAGCGATTAATCAACACCCCGGGCCTTTCATAGAATTGGCCCGGGGTGTTTCGTTTCCGGGATCGCGGGAAGGATCTTTCATCTTTCCTATTCCAAAAGTCTCGGGCAGGATGCCGGTCAACCAAGAACAAATAACCAGGAAGCTCGATGACTGTTCATATCAGCGCCGCCCCCGGAGATATCGCCGAAACCGTCCTGATGCCGGGCGACCCCCTGCGCGCCAAATGGGCGGCGGAGACGTTTCTGGATGACCCCGTTTGCGTTAACGAGACCCGCGGGATGCTGGGATTCACGGGCCATTGGAATGGCAACCGTGTCACCATTCAGGGGTCGGGCATGGGCATGCCGAGCCTGTCCATCTACGCAAATGAGTTGATCCGCGACTATGGGGCCAAGACGCTTATTCGGATCGGATCTGCAGGAGGTATGCAGCCTCAGGTGAAACTGCGCGACGTGGTGCTCGCAATGACGACCTCATCGCTGTCCACCCCCTCTCGCGGTATCTTCAAGGAATTGAACTTTGCGCCTTGCGCCGATTACGGGCTGCTTCAGGCGGCTTTTGCGGCAGCACAGAAGTTGGATTGCGGTGTTCACGTCGGTGGGATCTACTCTTCGGACGTTTTCTATGACGAACGCCCCGATCTGAACGATCAGATGACCCGCCATGGCATTCTGGCGGTCGAGATGGAGGCGGCAGAGCTCTATACCCTTGCCGCCCGCTATGGCTGCCGCGCTTTGGCTGTTCTGACGATCTCTGACCACCTGCAAACGCACGAGGCATTGCCAGCGTCTGACCGGCAGTCAAGCTTTGCGGATATGGTTCAGATTGCCCTGGAAGCTGCCTTTGCCTGACGCACCAAGACTTTTGCGGTAAAAGTCTTGGTGGCCGCGACCTCAAAATCCTTGTGGCAAGAATTTTGAGGCTACGGAATTCAGATCACGACAACGTCCAGCGGCGGGAAGCCGTTGAAGCCGATCGACGCATAGGTCGAGGTGTACGCGCCGCAATTGCGGATCACGATCTTGTCGCCCGCCTGAAGTGACAACGGCAGGAAAACCGGGCGCTTCTCATAGAGCACATCGGCACTGTCGCAGGACGGACCCGCCAGAATGCAGGGGCCCATGGCATCGTCGCCGTCACGGTCGGTCAGGAACTGATACCGAATGGCTTCGTCCATGGTCTCTGCCAGACCCGAGAATTTGCCAATGTCCAGAAACACCCAACGGTGCAGGTCGGTCCGAGCCTTGCGCGATACAAGCAGCACCTCTGCGGCAATGGCGCCGGCTTCGGCCACCAGGCCACGGCCCGGCTCTGCCATGATATGCGCCACGTCACCGAAGCGATCCGCGATCAGGCTGCGCACTTGCGCGCCATAGACCTCGGGGCCATCCACTTCTTCACCGTAGAAGGCCGGGAAGCCGCCACCGATATTGAGCAGGCGCGGGGTGAACCCGGCCGTTTGCAACGCGCGCCAGCTCTCTGCGACCTCATCGAGGATACCCGCCCACATCGATGCACGACGGGTCTGAGACCCAACATGAAAGGACAGGCCAACAGGGTCGAGCCCGAGCGCCTCTGCGTGGCGGAACAGGTGGACCAGGTTGGAGCGGGCGCAGCCGAACTTGCGGGTCAGCGGCCAGTCCGCTTCAGAGAACTCCACGATCAGGCGAATATAGACCTGCACGCCGGGGGCGTGGGCTGCGATCTTTTCCAGCTCTTCCTCGGCATCGGCTGCAAACAGGCGGATGCCCTGTGCATAGGCATAGGCGATATCGGCCGGTTTCTTCACGGTATTGCCGAAAGAGATGTTGTCGGGCGATGCACCCTGATCAAGGCACAGTTCAACCTCGGCGCGGCTTGCTGCATCAAAGCCAGAACCAAGCGACACGAGGCGAGCGATAATCGCAGGCTCAGGGTTGGCCTTCACGGCGTAGTGGATATGCGCATCACCCAGACCACGGGTCAGGGCGCCGTAGCGGTCTGCGACCGCCTCGGTATCGACCACAAGGGTCGGCCGATCAAAACGGGTGTTCGCGATGTAGGCTTCTGCGCGAGAGCGGGAAGCGACGACAAGGGGTTCCGAGAAATCGGTCAACATAGCGGTCATGGTCATCTCCAACAGACCTGGCCCATCAAAGGGCGGCAAAGTTCAAGTTCGGAGACGTTACCGTCGCTACGTAACTGCGGCGGTCGAAACCACCCATGACAGAGGCGCGTGCGTTGGCGTCTTGTGAGGGCGCATTTGGGACCTTTGCCGACTCATTGCAAGAAATTTATTGGCCACGCCCCAAGTTTTTTCTCGTCCGCTACACGGCATTTTTGATCAAGTTTTCAATGGGCGGGTGATGTCAGACCCCATGGCTTCGATCATAACCGTTTACAGGTGGTGACACCCAATCCGCAGTGGCATCCGTATCGAAGATTTCCACCAGCAGCGGATAGCAGGCTGCGGCATCAGAAGAATGCTCAGAACTACAATCGCCACCCGGACAAGCCGATAACCCGCCGAGCAAATCAATCTCCGCCACGAAGTCGAGATGATCGCCGGGGCGCACGGGGCTTGCCTTCATGAAATACTGCCCGGTGTCGCGGGTGAAGCCAGTACACATGAAAACATTTAAGACATCGTGAACGAGCGGCTCTGCCTCGACCAGCGACATGCCGGTTGCAGCCGCCAAAGCCCGCGTCAGGTTGGAATGGCAACAATGGTGATAGTGCCCACCTGCGAGCAGGTTATGCGTATAGGGATCGCATCTTGTGCCGATCACGTCGTGGACGGACCCGCCAAACGCATCCATTCCGTACCAGTTCAGGCTATCCTCCAGGATCGTTGCCATCGGCCGCAACCCCGGAAAGGACGACCAAAGCCGATCTCCGGTGGTCACATGCGTTCCGTGCAAAGCTCTTGTTTTTCCTGAATAAAACCGCTCCGATAGATCGTGAGCATTCCACAGGTTCAGGTCCCCCACCTGTGGACCCTCCACCGAAGAAATCCGAAACGCCTGCCCGGCCTTCACCTGGAAACAGGCGCCGTCACGCGGGGGCGCGATGACCTCATCCACCTTCTTCCAGCCCTGCTTCGCGCGGGCCACCACAGCGGGGTCTAACCGCGGCAGCGCGTCGTTGGGATAGCAGATCACAGGGGCAATGGCCCTGCGGGCGTCGGCATCGGCGGGTGCGCTCATGAGTATCTCCTGATCGTCCAAAGCAGGGGGGTGCCCCCCATACATCCTGCGTACACCCCTCCTGCACCCCCTGTACAGACAGAGCGATGGTTTCCAAAAGAGCCCCTCACCCCTTCTTCTTTGCAGAAATACCCAGTGGGGGGCGCCGTCAGGCGGCGGGGGCAGCGCCCCCAAACGATCTTCCAAGATCGTTCCACCTCGCGCCCCACAGGGGCGCGCCGGTCGACGTGCCGAAGGCACGGCGAAATCCCTGTCACCTCACAACGCTTCGCCCACCACTTTTCCCGAAAAAATACAGCCGCCCAAAGACGTCCCCTCCAGCGCGTTGTAGCCGTGATAACCACCACCACCGAACCCCGCCACCTCGCCAGCCGCCCAAAGCCCCGGCAACACCGCGCCATCGCCGCGCAGCACCCGCCCCTTCAGATCAGTGTGAATCCCGCCAAGAGATTTCCGCGTTAGCACGTTCAACCGCACACCGATCAGCGGTCCCGCCTTTGGGTCAAGGATACGGTGCGGTTTCGCCGTGCGGATCAGCCTATCGCCCAGATAGGCCCGCGCGCCCCGGATCGCCGTCACCTGCGCATCTTTCGAGACCTTGTTCCCAATCTGCCGATCCCAGTCCTCAATCTGCCCGCGAATATGATCAAACGACAATTCCGGGCCGGGATTGATGCGGTTCATCCCCGCCACCAATTCCTCCAATCCTTCGGCCACGACAAAATCTGCGCCCTTGTCCTTGAACGCCTCAACCGCCTGCGTCGCGCCTTTGCCGAGTCGTTCCTTCAACACCATTCGCCAGCGCCCCGATGTCAGGTCCGGGTTCTGTTCCGACCCGGACAGGGCGAATTCCTTTTCGATGATCTTCTGGGTCAGAATGAACCAGCTATGGGAATGCCCCGTGGACAGGATGCGTTTCAGCGTGCCGAGCGTGTCGAAGCCGGGGAAGAACGGCGCCTGCATCCGGTCGCCATTGGCATCGAACCAGAGCGAGGAGGGACCGGGCAGGATGCGGATGCCGTGGTTGGGCCAGATCGGATCCCAGTTCCGCACCCCCTCGCAATAGTGCCACATGCGGTCCTTATTGATAACGGCGGCACCGCTGCGTTCGGCCACCAGTTGCATCTGCCCGTCCACGTAATCCGGAACGCCCGACACCATCTGCTCGGGCGGCAGTCCCAACCGGTCGCGGGGCCAGTAGTCGCGCACCAATTCGTGGTTGCCGCCGATGCCGCCACTGGTCAGCACCACGGCCCCGGCGCGCAGGGTGAATTCGCCTTCAACGTTGCGGTTCGTGGATGCGCCACGCGGGGCATCGTCATCGGCCAGTGTGACCCCGTGCACCCCCTGCACCTCGTCGCCTTCGATGATCAGGCCGGTGACCCGGTGACGGAAAAGGCATGTGACATTGGCATGGCTGCGCAGACGATCCGCATAGGGTGTGACCACACCCGTCCCGGTGCCCCATGTAATGTGAAACCGCGGGATGGAATTGCCATGCCCGCCCGCCAGCGCACCACCGCGTTCGGCCCATCCCACCACGGGAAACCAGCGCATCCCGAGCCCGTGCAGGTAGGGGCGCATCGGACCGGACGCGAAATCCAGATAGGCCTCGGCCCATTGGCGTGGGATTTCATCCACAGCCCGGTCGAACCCCGCCGATCCCATCCAGTCAGCGCGGGCCAGATCGCGACTGTCCTTCAGGCCAAGACGCCGCTGCTCGGGGGTGTCCACCATGAACAGCCCGCCAAGGCTCCACCACGCTTGCCCACCAAGGGATTGCGGTCCCTCCTGGTCGAGGAGGACCACCTTGCGCCCGCGCTCTGCCGCGTGAAATGCCGCCACCATACCGGCCAGCCCGCCGCCCACGACGATCACATCTGCGTCCATTCACCGTCCTCCCAGAGGCCACGCTACCCCGGAAGTGCGGTTTCGCAAATCACCCCGTTGCGTCAGGGCCGGTGCAAGACCTCCAACCCCAGAACCGTTGGCAGGTGGCGAGCGATCTCGGACCAGCTTTCGCCATCGTCGAAACTGGCAAATACGGACCCGGTATTGGTGCCGAAATAGACACCTGTGGGATTGGCCCGGTCGGTGGACATCGACTGGCGCAGAACGGTGAAGAAACAGGCGGTCTGCGGCAGGCCCTTTCGCATTGCGTGCCAGCTTTCACCCGCATCGGTGGACCGCCAGACCGCCGCGGCAGCACCGGGCGGGTAGCGGCCCGCCATGTCGCCGTTCAGCGGAACGGTCCAGATCATTGCAGGGTTATTGGGGTTCACGGCAATGGGAAACCCGAATGTCGAGGGCAGCCCTTCGGTGATGTCATCCCAGGACCGACCCTCGTCGCGGCTGCGAAACACGCCGTGGTGGTTTTGCTGGTAGAGCGTCCCGTCGCTGGCGCGTTGCATATTGTGGACGCAGTGGCCGGTCTGGCCGTCGCGC
Source organism: Nioella aestuarii (assembly GCF_050896395.1). NCBI lineage: Bacteria > Pseudomonadati > Pseudomonadota > Alphaproteobacteria > Rhodobacterales > Paracoccaceae > Nioella > Nioella aestuarii. The sequence continues at coordinate 46,910 of NZ_JBPBBA010000025.1, forward strand.
GGCGCGGCGGGGTGATCGTGATGGGCGCAGCCTTCGGCATTGGACAGGCGATTGCGCCGGTCCCAGCTTTGACCACCATCCTCGCTGGCAAAGACCCCAGCGGCGGAGATCGCGAGCCAGAGCTTCGACGGATCACCGGGATGCGAAACGATGGTGTGAAGTGTCAGCCCGGCCGCCCCCGGACCCCAGCTTTCCCGGCTTTCGTGACCGGCGAGCCCTTCGTTCCGGGTCCAGGTCTTCCCGCCATCGCGGCTTTCCAGCAGCGTGCCGGGTTTGACGCCAGCATAAAGAACCCCATGGGCCTGATGCAGCGACCAGACCGAATGTAGATCCTTGCCAAAGGGCGGGGGCGTGTCGGTCCAGCCGATCATAGCTGCGAAATCAGCGTCGTTAGTGGCCCATTCATCCATTTGCCCGGAGGAAAGCTTGGACAGGTCCCATGTCTCGCCGCCATCCGTTGACCGCCAAACACCCGCGCCATGCCAGTCACCGCCACCCCCGGCCCAGATCGTACCTGTATCGGGATCGCCAAACATGTGGTTGATCGGCCAGCCGCCGCAATGAGGGCCGGACACGTCCCAAGATGCGCGATCTGCGCCGCCGGAAATCAGGAAAGCACCCTTGGTGGTGCCGACAAGGACAGTGATGGATTGAGGCATGGGGAAACTCGCAAGTTTGAGTTGCCCGGACAGAGTATCAGCTATCGCGCGAGTCGCCCACGCACCTCATGATCACGCAGCGACGGGCAGATCCTCATAGTCCTGCGCAGTGGCCCTGGGGACCGGAACCGGTGTGAAGTAGGAAAGCGACTCTTCCAAGAGGCGCAGGGCCTCATCAGGGTCGATAGGATGGGCGGTCTGTAATTTGGACATATCGGGCCTCTTCGGCTTTGGATGTCCTCCCTGACTGGCAGAGTACGCTTCCATGCTGCGCAGCACATCTGCCAAATCAGCATAGGGAGATTGCGATTATGGAATGGAACGCAGCTAGAGCGGCTTCGGGTTGCGCATACAGTATTGGGGCGGATGGGTTTCATCCGTGAATTCCACCCCTCCACAGTATGCGCAGCGCCAGCGGGATCTGCCCCAAGGGGCGGGGCGGGCGTCGGGTTCCCAGATGCAGTCTCGCGCCGCACCATCCGATACGGGCGGCGGACCTACGGCGGCGCGTCTGCGCCTGTCCCGCGCCATACCGATCAGCAACGCCCCGATCCTGAGCCACAGGAAGATGGCCAGCACCGTCAGCCCCACCACCAGAAGCGGATACTCCTGAGGCAGATAGTCAAGCAGCCAAGGCGGCAGAATGGCATCGAGATCGGTCATGATCCGGTCAGGATATCCCGGCGCGCCGCAGGGGCAAGGGGCGGCGCGGCATCTGCACCGGGAATCTGGGCAGATGCCGCGCCGCCCCTGAACATCAGCCTGAGCCGACCATGGATCTGCGATCGGGGTAGATCACCTCTGACACGCCCTGTTCTTCGAGGTCGAGGCAGAACGTGTCGAGACCGACATTGGTCTTGTGCTCCAGCTCTGCCGGATAAAGGTAGACCAGCCCGAGGATAGTCACCTTGTCCCCGTTCGGCAGATCAAAGCGCACCGCATCTTCCGGCAGGATCGTCGGATAGCTTATCATGGCGGCATTCATCCCCGTCTCGTCGGAATAGGGTGCCCCGTCCGGGGAGGACAGCGTATGACCATCCGCAAGGAACGCCCCGGCGCTGTGCGGATAGCGGGCATAGTGCTTGAGATATCTGATCGGCCACCACGTCGCGGCATCTTCATTCCGGCGTTGCTGCATGATCTCGACGACCCTGTCACCCCATTCGGAATGCAGACCGATCATCAGCTCAGCCCGGCCCCAGATCTTGGGGTCGCCGTTCTGCGGGACGGCCATGCGCTCGTTGCTCATGCCAAGAGTTACGAAGACCCAGTGGTCACGCGCGTCCTTGGGGGCGAAGCAGAGGATATCGACCGGCACGACATCCGATATCAGCTCGTGAAACAGGAAGGGCTGCGTGCCAAATGCCTGAGTCAGCCGGTCACGGATCGCCTGGTGGCTTGTCTGGGCAAGGGGCTCAGTCCCGCGCGATGCGGAAGCAGGGCTGGAGCCATTCGTCGGCGTTGGCTTTCCCGAGCCACCAAATATCTTCTTTAGAAACTTCATCTGTGTTGAACCTTTCTCGGTGCAGAGGGTGCGAGGGGAGTTTCTCGTGCCGTCCACGAGCGAAATTGCTCTCACGAGGTCTGAAATGATGCGGCCCGTTGGGGCTGCGGTTTGAAATGGCAATGGTCGGGAGGAAGCGGGAAATTCCGCTGATCCGGGGATGATCGGGCCGGCGGGCAGCGTCGTCAGAAACAGGAAAAGCCGCGAGGTTACGCCCCGCGCCAATTCTGCAATCACCGACTTCGTTACTCGTCATCATGAAAGATGCTCATGGACCCAATCGGCTGCATGGTCTTGCATTCGGGGGGCTGAGTAAATCCCCCCTGTCACGCTGCTTCCAAAAAACAAACGGGCCGGTGACGGGGATGTCATCGGCCCGGTTTCGGGATGTAAGTGCGATCAAAGCTGCCGTTCGACCATCATTTTCTTGATCGACGCGATGGCCTTGGCCGGGTTCAGGCCCTTGGGGCAGGTCTTGGTACAGTTCATGATGGTGTGGCAACGGTAGAGCTTGAAGGGATCTTCCAGCTCATCCAGACGTTCGCCCGTGGCCTCATCGCGGCTGTCGATGATCCAGCGATAGGCATGGAGCAGCGCAGCGGGGCCGAGGTAGCGGTCGCCATTCCACCAGTAGCTGGGGCAGGAGGTCGAGCAGCTTGCGCACATCACGCATTCATAAAGACCGTCGAGCTTTTTGCGGTCCTCAATCGACTGGCGCCATTCCTTTTCGGGGCGCTGCGTCTTGGTTTCCAGCCACGGCATGATGCTGGCGTGCTGCGCGTAGAAATGGGTCAGGTCCGGGATCAGGTCTTTCACCACCGGCATATGCGGCAGCGGGTAGATCTTCACGTCACCCTTGATCTCGTCCATGCCGTAGATGCAGGCCAGCGTGTTGATCCCGTCGATATTCATCGCGCAGGATCCGCAGATGCCTTCACGGCAGGACCGGCGGAATGTCAGGGTCGGGTCGATCTCGTTCTTGATCTTGATCAGCGCGTCCAGAACCATCGGTCCGCAGGTATCCATGTCGACGAAATAGGTGTCGACCTGGGGGTTCTTCCCGTCATCGGGGTTCCAGCGATAGATCTGGAACTTGCGCACATTGGTCGCGCCTTCCGGCTTTGGCCAGGTTTTGCCAGTGATGATCTTGGAGTTACGGGGAAGCGTGAATTGAACCATGTCCTCGTCTCCTTAGAAGGTCCGCGCCTTGGGCGCGATTTTCTTGAGTGCGATGCCGCCCTCGGCCTCGGTGGTCAGCGGATCGGTGATGACCGGACGGTAGTCCAGATCGACGCTGCTGCCCTCGACGCGGCTGACCGTATGGACACGCCATTTTTTGTCGTCGCGTTCAGGGAAGTCCTCGTGCGCATGGGCACCGCGGCTTTCCTGGCGCGCCTCTGCCCCGACGATAGTCGCGAGCGCATTGGGCATCAGGTTGGTCAGTTCCAGCGTTTCCATCAGGTCGCTGTTCCAGACCATGCTGCGGTCGGTGACTTTAAGATCACCCATCTTGCCAGCGATGGCGGTCATCTTCTCGACGCCTTCGGCCAGCGTCTTGGAGGTGCGGAAAACGGCGGCATCGGCCTGCATGGTCTTTTGCATTTCCAGCCGCAGCTCGGCGGTTGGAGTGTCGCCATTGGCGTAGCGAAGCCCGTCGAAACGGCCAATTGCCTTGTCGACAGAGGCCTGGTTCAGCGCCTGCATCGGGGCCTCGGGATCGACGACCTGACCGGCGCGGATTGCGGCGGCACGGCCAAAGACCACAAGGTCAATGAGCGAGTTAGAGCCAAGGCGGTTGGCCCCGTGAACCGAGGCACAGCCCGCTTCACCCACGGCCATGAGGCCGGGCACGATCGCGGTCGGGTCCTTCTTGGTGGGGTTCAGCACCTCGCCCCAGTAGTTCGTCGGGATGCCGCCCATGTTGTAATGCACCGTCGGGATGACCGGGATCGGCTCCTTGGTGACATCGACACCGGCAAAGATCTTGGCGCTTTCAGAGATGCCGGGCAGGCGTTCGGCCAGCGCCTCGGCGGGCAGGTGGCTGAGGTTCAGGTGAATATGGTCGCCCTCGGCGCCCACGCCACGGCCTTCGCGGATTTCCATGGTCATTGACCGGGACACGTAATCGCGCGGGGCCAGATCCTTGTACTGCGGAGCGTAGCGTTCCATGAACCGCTCGCCTTCCGAATTGGTCAGGTAGCCACCTTCACCGCGCGCGCCTTCCGTGATCAGGCAGCCGGAGCCGTAGATGCCGGTCGGGTGGAATTGTACGAATTCCATGTCCTGAAGCGGCAGGCCCGCGCGGGCCACCATGCCACCGCCGTCACCGGTACAGGTATGGGCGGAGGTAGCGGAGAAATAGGCGCGGCCATAACCGCCCGTTGCCAGCACCACCATCTTGGCGTGGAAGACATGCATGGTGCCATCGTCGAGCTTCCAGGCCACCACGCCCTGACACTGGCCGTCTTCGGACATGATCAGGTCGGTGGCGAAATACTCGATATAGAACTCCGCATTGTGCTTGAGGCTCTGGCCGTAAAGCGTGTGCAGGATGGCGTGGCCGGTGCGGTCAGCGGCAGCACAGGTGCGCTGCACGGCGGGGCCTTCACCAAACTCGGTCGTGTGGCCGCCGAACGGACGCTGGTAGATCTTGCCCTCTTCCGTGCGGCTGAAGGGAACGCCGTAATGTTCCAGCTCGTACACCGCCTTGGGCGCTTCGCGAGCGAGGTATTCCATCGCGTCGGTGTCACCAAGCCAGTCAGAGCCTTTCACAGTGTCGTACATGTGCCACTGCCAGTGGTCGGGGCCCATGTTGGACAGAGAGGCGGCGATGCCACCCTGTGCCGCAACCGTGTGCGAGCGGGTCGGGAACACCTTTGAAACGCAGGCGGTCTTCAACCCCTGTTCGGCCATACCGAGGGTTGCACGCAGGCCAGAGCCCCCGGCACCGACGACAACGACGTCATAGGAGTGATGGTTGATTTCGTAGGACGCGGTCATGTGTCTTGATCTCCTGTCCCTGGATCAAAGCGCGATCTGGGCGAGCGAAACGAGGCCAAAGGCCATCAGCCCGTAGCTGATGCAGGCCGTGACGATGATGGCGACTTTGCGGGCAAGGCCCTGCACGTAGTCTTCGATCACCATCTGGATGCCCAGGCGGAAGTGGTAGAAGCCGACGATCAGCATCAAAGCGGTCGATACGGCGGGAAAGGGACGCGACAGGGCGGCCTGCACGTCGGCATAAGGTTCGCCCAGAAGCGGGCCGAAACTGAACAGGAACATCGGGGTGATGATCAGCAGCGCCACAGCGGTGATGGTCGTCTTCCAGAAATGATCGGTGCCCGACTTCGCTGAGCCCAGGCCAATCACACGTTTGCGGTCAGTCATAAGTGCCATTGTTCAGCCCCCTCAGAACGCGATGATGGTCAGGAAGGTCAGCGCGAAGCTGCCGATTATGATGCCCCAGCCCATCTTGTCGCTGTCATCAGGGTCGAGCCCATAGCCCATGTCCCAGACCAGATGGCGGACGCCGGCCAGCGCATGGTACCAAAGGGCCAGCACGCAGAGCGTCATGACGATGTCGCCCAGAACCGAGGTCATCAGACCGTCAACCAGTGCGAAATAGCTTTCGCTGGTCGCGGCGGCCATCAGCCACCAGACGACCAGAACCGCCCCGCCGAGAAGCGTGACACCGGTAATCCTGTTGAGGATCGAAGTCGCGGAGTTGAGCTGCTTGCGATAGATCTGCAAGTGAGGGGACAGCGGACGGTTGCCGCGATTGACGTCAGCCATGGCGAACACCCTTTCAGGTTGTGCTAGGTGATTGTTTGTTCCCTTTATCCATAACGCCTTTTTTCAAGGAGTCACCTATCCGCGCACAGATTTGCCCCGGTTTTTTGCAAGATTTTTGTGTCTAATCGCCGCAGAGCCGCAATTTGTGATCACGTCCTCAAATTGTGTGATCACAAAAAGGAAAGCCCGAAGCCAGCCATCAGGACAGCCAACAGAACAAGAGAGACTCGCCAAGGGGTCTGGACGCCGGTCTTCTCCTCAAGCTGTCGTGTGTACACGGTAATTGGCATGCCAATGATCAGACCAACAAGCACCGGACGCAGCCGGATGATGAAGTTGGAGTCTGGCTCGATCATATCCGCGAACAGGTAGATCGAAACCCCCGAGGCCAGCAATGCCGCCCCAAGTGCCCGGCCATGAGACAGCAGGATCGTTTCCAGCATCTCTGTCATTTCACCGCCGGCCTTTTCCACCATATCCTTGTGGTATTGCGTCGGCAGACTGCCGAACAAATAACGCGCGGCCATGAAAATGGTGCCAAGAGAAGCGAGGTAATAAAGCGCGGTTGCCAGCGAATGCATGAAAATTCCTTTCGAACCTGTCCCTTTAGATAGGTTAACCGAAATTAAGCGTCAGAAATAGGGCATGTTCACGCCACGAACGTAGCAAACCCCGTGCATTTCCGGGGCTTACAGCATAATTCGAGCGTTCGGATGGAACTATCCGTCAGACGGGAACAAGAACCCAATAATCCAGATCAAGCAGGACATTGGGCAGGTATTTGCCGTCTTCGCCCATCAGCTGACCCGCCTCTCCCGCTTTGGTGGCCACCAGCCGCAGGCGCAGCGCGCCTACGCCCGGGGCGGCGGTCTCGGACTTGTCCAGTACCTCGGTCCACGCCTTCACGGTGTCGCCGGCGAAGCAGGGGTTGGCGTGGGCACCTGCGTTGATGCCCGCAATAAGCTGCGCATTGGCCAGCCCGTTGAAGCTGAGCGCACGGGCCATCGAGATCACGTGCCCGCCATAGATCAGCCGCTGACCGTCAGGCCGGAAGGTGGCGTCGAAATGCACCTTAGCGGTGTTCTGCCAAAGGCGCGTTGCGATCATGTGTTCGGCTTCCTCGATGGTGACGCCGTCTACGTGGTCGATGATCTCGCCCACCTCGTAGTCTCCCCACCGATGCGGCTCGCCAGCAAGTGTGAAATCGTATCCGGTGAAATCCAGCCCCTCGGGGATGATCAGGCTTTCGGCAGGCACCACCTTGGCCAGATCGGGGATCACGGTTTCCGGCGCGGGCGCGTCCAGATCGCGTTTGCGCACCATCACCCAGCGCACATAATCCAGCACGACCTCACCCCGCTGGTTCAGCCCCTCGGTGCGGACATAAACCACGCCAGACTTGCCGTTCGAGTTTTGCTTGAGACCGATCACCTCGGACACTGAACGCAGCGTATCGCCAAAATAGACCGGCACTCGGAAGCGGCCCTCGGCATAGCCCAGGTTCGCCACCGCATTCAGCGATACATCCGGCACGGTCTTGCCAAACACCACATGGAACGCGGCCAGATCATCCAGAGGAGACCCCGGCAAACCGCACGCTCGCGCGAATTCATCTGAGGAATGCAGCGCGTGGCGGGCAGGGTAAAGCGCGTGGTAAAGCGCCCGCTCCCCCCCCGACACGGTGCGCGGCACCGCGTGCTCGATCCGCTGGCCGAGCGTGTAATCCTCGAAGAAGTTGCCGGGGTTGGTCTTGGCCATGTGCGGTGTCTCTTTCGTCTTTTGGGCTTAGCCGAAGGGCCAGTAACCCAGCCAGTAGTGGATGTACCCGATCACGCCCATCAGGATGACCGAGGCCACAAGGAACATGCCGTCCTTGGCGTAGGTTCCGAATTCAGTGGGCTGCCAGCGCGGCTCAGACCGGTTGATTGCGATGACCTCGACCACCGCCCATAGAAGCAGGCCGCCAAACAGAATGATCGACGCCAGATCACCATTCACCAGCAGGTGAGCAATGGCCCAGAGGCCGAAGCCCGTCAGCATCGGATGGCGCATGTTGTTCAGGAGTTTCCCTTTACGCGGGGCCGGGCTCATCATGAAGATCGCCACCAGCACCAACAGGTTGTTCACATGCGTGGCCCAGACCGGCGGATACCAGACCTGCCCCACATCCGCTCCGCGAAAGCCGATCACCATCAGCACGATACTGACCAGCAGCACCAGCGCGATCAGGCCCCTGCCCTTGTCGCCCATATTGGCACGGGCATCGGGGGCCACGCGTTTGAACAGATGGGCACCGGCCCAAAGGGCGATCCCTAGGATCATGAGGATGAGGTACATGGCGCGTCTCCCGCTGGCTGACTGGTTTTGCGTCAGCCCACCTGCATCGCAGCAATCGCCTCCGCTTTGGCCAAGGTGGCCGTGGCGGTGGCGACATGCAAGTTCTCAACGATCTTGCCATCGACGACAGCCACGCCCTGCCCGCTGGCTTCGGCCTCTTCAAAAGCGGCGATCTGACGCCGGGCGAGGTCAATCTCGGCCTCTGACGGGGCGAAAGCGGCATTTGCGATCTCGACCTGCGCAGGGTGAATCAGGGTTTTGCCATCAAAGCCCATGTCGCGGCCCTGGTCGCATTCGGCCTTGAGCCCCTCGTCATCCTTGAAGGCGTTGTAAACGCCATCCACGATAACGATCCCCTCGGCCTTTGCAGCAAGTAGGCAGAGCCCCAGCCCCGCCATCATCGGCAACCGATCGGCCCGGAAGCGGGTGTTGAGCTCCTTCGCGAGATCATTCGTGCCCATGACGAAACCCTGCATCTGCGGATGGGCGGCGATCTGGGGCGCATTGATCATGCCGCGCGGCGTTTCCATCATCGCCCAGATCGGCTTGTCCCCGACGAGCGCCGCCAGCGCATCTACCTGCGCCGCACTTTCCACCTTAGGCAGCAGGACGGCATCGCAATCCATGGCGGCAGCCGCCTTGGCATCGGCTTCCCCCCACTGGGTATCCAGCCCGTTGATCCGCACGATCCGCATGCGGTTGCCATAGCCCCCGGCAGCAAGCGCGGCGGCGAGTGTGTCGCGCGCGTTCACTTTCTCTTCAACCGCAACGGCATCTTCCAGATCGAAGATAATGGCGTCCACCGGCAAGGTCTTGGCCTTCTCCAGCGCCCGCTCTTTCGAGCCGGGGATATAGAGAACAGAGCGGAAGGGGCGTGCGGTCTGGGTCATGAAAACCGTCCTTTCGGGCAAGATCGGCGGCACCAAACACAAAGAATGCTGCGAATGCAAGTTGCTTTATGCCGCAGCGTAGCGAAATTTTCTTTCGCGGCGCTTGTGCCCCGGTTAACCGAATCTTCGGATTTCTGCGGCAGGCTTTGATGATCTTTGAATGGGAGCTTCGGGCGGAACCGTCGCTTTCCCTGCATCTCTGCCCCTTTCCCGCAACGAAAGGCAGACATGATGACCCGTCTTGCATCCCTCATTATCACGCCCCTTGCGCTGCTTGTGCTTCCCGCCGTGGCCGACGCCCAAACTGCCCGCACCATTTGCGCCGAGCGCGATCAGATCGTCGGTACTTTGACCGGATATTTCGGGGAAACCGCCCGCAGTTGGGGCATGGGCCCTGCTGGCCGGATCGTGGAAATCTTCGCGTCAGATGAGACCGGCACGTGGACGATCACCGTGACAGCACCGGATGGCACCACCTGCCTCGTCGCATCGGGCAATTCCTGGGAAGATCTGACGCAGATTCCGGCTGGCGAGGCGACCTGAACAGCATTGCGATCAACCAGACCAGAGGAAAAACGGACCGATAGCCCTTGGCGCGGCATACATTTGCATACATTTAGTTCCTGAGACCCAGATCGAATTTCGTTTGGATTCCAGAGTTTTATCAGGATCGAACGCCGCAGCGCGGCAACATGGGTCTTTCCGCCGCGCTGCAAGGCCCTTGCGCGACTCCTCGGCTAACGATAGGCCACGTTGCAACTTTAACTGAGCTCGGAGACGAATTCTCATGGCCAGACCCAAGATTGCCCTTATCGGCGCAGGCCAGATCGGCGGCACCCTTGCCCATCTCGCAGCAATCAAGGAACTCGGTGACGTCGTTCTGTTCGACATCGCCGATGGCGTGCCGCAAGGCAAAGCACTCGACATCGCGGAATCCGGCCCCTCGGAGGGGTTCGATGCCGCAATGTCCGGCACCACTGATTATGCCGACATCGCCGGCGCCGACGTCATCATCGTGACCGCCGGTGTTCCCCGCAAGCCGGGCATGAGCCGGGATGACCTTCTGGGGATCAACCTCAAGGTCATGAAGTCGGTTGGCGAAGGCATCCGCGACAACGCCCCCGACGCTTTTGTGATCTGCATCACCAACCCGCTCGATGCGATGGTCTGGGCGCTGCAGCAATTTTCGGGCCTGCCCGCGAACAAGGTTGTTGGCATGGCTGGCGTGCTCGACTCGGCCCGCTTCCGCCACTTCCTGTCGGTGGAATTCAACGTGTCCATGCGTGACGTCACCGCCTTCGTTCTGGGCGGCCATGGCGACACCATGGTGCCGTCGGTCCGCTACTCCACCGTTGGCGGCATCCCGCTGCCCGACCTGGTTGAGATGGGCTGGACCACTCAGGAAAAGCTGGACGCTATCGTGCAGCGTACCCGTGACGGCGGCGCAGAGATCGTTGGCCTGCTGAAAACCGGATCTGCCTATTACGCGCCCGCAACCTCGGCCATTGAAATGGCAGAGGCCTACCTGAAAGACCAAAAACGCCTGCTGCCCTGCGCGGCTTATTGCGACGGCGAATTTGGCCTGAATGGCATGTATGTGGGCGTCCCCACCATCATCGGCGCCGGCGGTATCGAGAAGATCGTGGACATCAAGCTGTCGAAAGACGAACAGGCGATGTTCACCAAATCGGTCGATGCTGTCAAAGGCCTGGTCGAGGCGTGCAAGGCGATCGACGAAAGCCTCGCCTGATCAGGGCTGATACGCTAAGCAAAAGGCAGCCTTCGGGCTGCCTTTTTCGTTTCGGGACCACTGGGAAGGCCGCGATCCATGTTCAAACCCGCCACCGGCATGCACTACCATCGGTTCCTGCGGAACCTGCACGACACCACGCTGCTGGACTGGTACATGGAAATCGGCTGTCGCGACGGGTCTTCCTTTGCGCCGGTGCGGTCGAAAACCATCGCGGTTGACCCGTTCTTCCGGGTGGAACGCAACGCCATCGGGGCCAAACCCGCTCTGCATATCTTCCAACAGACCAGCGACGATTTCTTTGCCAGCGGATTTCTCGACGCGCTCGGTATCCGGCTGAGCCTCAGCTTTCTCGACGGGATGCACCTGTTCGAATATCTGCTGCGCGACGTGATCCAGACCGAGCGGCGGTCGCGCCCCGATGGGGTCATCATGATGCATGATTGCTGCCCCTTCGATCACCCGATGACCACGCGTGATCTGAACAATATTCCCGAGGCGGCATGGACCGGGGATGTGTGGAAACTGCTGCCGATCCTTAAGCAGTATCGCCCCGACTTGAAGATTGACGTGCTCGACTGCAAGCCAACGGGCCTCGTGATGTTGTCCAACCTTGACCCGGGCAATACCGCGCTTTCGGATGCCTATGACAAGATCCTCGCGGACTGGGTCACGGTCACACTGGAAGATTACGGGACTGCGCGTTTCTTTGAAAGTTTCGACTATGTCAGTGCCCGCGGCCAGACCCACCTGGGGCACCCGCTGCTGTCTAGGGTCAAGCTGGATGACAGTGCTGCGTTCAACCCTGTAATGTTGTCTTCCTGAACCCAACCGGCCCGGGCCCATCCGCCGTCACCGGTGATTCGTCGCTTCCAGCCCCTTGAGAACAAGGGACTTCCCGTTTGTGATCACACAATTTCCAACTGTGATCACAAAATTGGCTTTTTTCGGCGAATGCTCGCTTAATCCGCATATTGGCGTTTCTTTGCACGCATGACTTGTGCTTAGACGGTGGGGACCAAGTAGCAACATGGGACAGTTTCATGAACATTCATGAATACCAGGCGAAGGCTTTGCTTCGCAACTACGGCGCCCCGGTCAGCGATGGCCGCGTGGTCCTGAGAGCTGAAGACGCCAAAACCGCAGCCGGTGAACTTGACGGCCCGCTTTGGGTGGTCAAGGCACAGATCCACGCAGGCGGACGCGGCAAGGGATCGTTCAAGGAAGCCGATGCGGGCGAAAAAGGTGGCGTGCGTCTGGCCAAATCGGTGGAAGAAGCTGCCGAGGAAGCCAAGAAGATGCTGGGCCGCACGCTTGTGACCCACCAGACCGGCCCCGCCGGCAAGCAGGTCAACCGGATCTACATCGAAGACGGGTCGGGCATCGAGACCGAGATGTATCTGGCCCTTCTGGTCGACCGTCAGACCAGCCGCATTTCTTTCGTCTGCTCGACCGAGGGCGGCATGGACATCGAAGAGGTCGCCGCAGCGACCCCCGAGAAGATCCTGTCCTTCTCTGTCGATCCCGCAACCGGATACCAGCCGTTCCACGGCCGCCGTGTTGCCTTCTCGCTCGGGCTGAAGGGCCCGCAGGTCAAGCAGTGCGTGGCGCTGATGGGTCTGCTCTACAAAGCCTTCACCGAGAAGGACATGGAGATGCTGGAGATCAACCCTCTGATCGTGACCGACAAGGGTGATCTGAAAGTGCTGGATGCCAAGGTGGGGTTCGACGGCAACGCCGTTTATCGCCATCGCGACATCGCTGAACTGCGCGACGAGACTGAGGAAGATCCCAAGGAACTCGCCGCCTCCAAATACGACCTGAACTACATCGCACTCGACGGTGAGATTGGCTGCATGGTCAACGGCGCGGGCCTGGCCATGGCGACGATGGACATCATCAAGCTCTACGGATCCGAGCCTGCCAACTTCCTCGACGTGGGCGGCGGCGCGACCAAGGAGAAGGTGACAGAGGCCTTCAAGATCATCACCAGCGACCCGAACGTAAAGGGCATCCTGGTGAACATCTTCGGTGGCATCATGCGCTGTGACATCATCGCCGAGGGCGTTGTGTCCGCCGTAAAAGAGGTGGGCCTGAAGGTTCCGCTGGTCGTCCGTCTGGAAGGCACGAATGTCGAAAAGGGCAAAGAGATCATCAACACCTCTGGGCTCAACGTGATCGCTGCCGACGACCTGAAGGACGGCGCGCAGAAGATCGTGGCAGCGGTAAAGGGGTAAGACCTTGCCAAAGCAGGTGTATTCAGAAGTCATCAACCTCGCGGCGTCCTCGGACCGCCGCGACATGATGACATCTGAATTCGCCAAGGCGGGTTTGACCCCGATATTTGAGCCTGCCGTGCACTTCCGTGAGGTGCCGGCCGAGTTTCTCGCTCAGTACTGCCTGCCAAGCGGGCCATGGGGGCGCACACGCCCCGGTCACATGGCCACAACGATCAGCCATATGAAGGCGTGGGAAAGATTTCTCGCGACGGAGCACAGCTTTTGCGCCGTATTCGAGGATGACGTCTTTGTCGCTGAAGATCTCGGGGCCTGGTTCGACGACATGTCGTGGTGGCCTGAGGATGCTGATATCGTCAAGCTTGAGGCATGGCGCAGAAATGGCTCCAGCGCCTTGATAGAAGTCACCGGAAATCCCTGGCGCGGGCGTCGGGTTAGCCGGTTGCTGACACGTCACATGGGTGCGGCGGGCTATGTCCTGACGCGTGCGGCGGCGGAAAAGCTGCTGAATGCACGTCCCTATGACATGGTGATCGATCACGTCCTGTTCAATTTCAATGCCTCGAAGGTCTCTGGCAAATTGGCCTGCTATCAGGTTGTCCCGGCTCTCGTGACACAGGGGAATGAGGTGAGCGCAAGCTCGCGGATGGACATGGCGGACCCAATTGGGCGGATCGAGCACGTTCTGCGCGAGGCGCGCAGGGGGCTTCTGGAACTGGCCTATCCCGTCAAAACTTACTGGAAACTACTCTCTGGCGCCGCGCGATTTGAAAAGATTTCGTATCGCGGCGCTCTCGATCAAGACGAACAATAGCAAGGAAGATCAGAAAATGGCCGTCCTCGTCGACGAAAACACCAAGGTGATCTGTCAGGGCTTTACCGGCTCGCAAGGTACCTTCCACTCTGAACAGGCCATCGCCTATGGCACCAAAATGGTCGGCGGCGTAACACCCGGCAAAGGTGGCATGACCCATCTGGATCTGCCCGTGTTTGACAGTGTGCATGAAGCCAAGCATGTGACCGAAGCCAACGCCTCGGTGATCTACGTGCCGCCGCCCTTCGCCGCCGATTCCATCCTCGAAGCGATCGACGCCGAGATGGAGCTGATCATCTGCATCACCGAAGGCATCCCGGTTCTGGACATGATGCGCGTCAAGCGCGCGCTGGAAGGCTCGTCCTCCAAGCTGATCGGCCCCAACTGCCCCGGCATCATAACCCCTGACGCCTGCAAGATCGGCATCATGCCCGGCCATATCCACAAGCGTGGCTCGGTCGGTGTCGTGTCCCGCTCGGGCACCCTGACCTACGAGGCCGTGAAGCAGACCACCGATGTGGGTCTGGGCCAGTCTACCTGTGTGGGCATCGGCGGTGACCCGATCAAGGGCACTGAGCATATCGACGTGCTGGAATGGTTCCTGGCCGATGACGAGACCGAGTCGATCATCATGATCGGTGAAATCGGTGGCTCGGCAGAAGAAGAAGCCGCTGAATTCCTCGCCTCCGAGAAGAAGAAAGGCCGCTGGAAGCCGACCGCAGGTTTCATCGCAGGCCGTACCGCGCCTCCGGGCCGCCGCATGGGCCATGCCGGTGCGATTGTTGCCGGTGGCAAAGGTGGTGCCGAAGACAAGATCGAAGCCATGCAGTCCGCCGGTATCGTCGTGGCCGAAAGCCCCGCCGGTCTGGGTGAGGCTGTGCTGAAGGCGATTGGATAAAATACCTGCAAAGGGGCGAGGAGGTATCCTCGCCCCTTTGCAACTGGAATTACGGTGAGAAGATGATCGGATGCGCCTTATCCCTTGCCGCAAGCCCTCAACCGGCCATCCGAACGGTCCCAACCCGATAGAGGTGAAAACATGACCGACCAAAGCCCTAACGACCTCTTCCAGGCCTCCAGCTTCATGCAGGGCCATAACGCGGAATATCTGGAACAGCTCTATGCCCAGTACGCCAACGATCCCAATGCGGTCGATGCGGCGTGGCAGGAGTTCTTCCGCGCCCTTGGCGATGCGGAACCCGATGTGAAGGCCGAGGCCGCAGGCCCCTCCTGGGCGCGCGCCGATTGGCCGCCTGCACCCAATGACGACCTGACCGGGGCGCTGACCGGCGAATGGCCGGTGCAGGCAGAGGCCAAAGGGGCGGAGAAGAAGATCCGCGAGAAGGCGGCGGAAAAGGGCGTTGAAGTGACCGATGAGGTCATCAAACGGGCGGTTCTGGATTCGATCCGCGCACTGATGATCATCCGGGCCTACCGGATCCGGGGGCATCTCGTGGCCGATCTCGACCCGCTCGGGATGCGCGACCAGACCCCGCACCCGGAGCTGGACCCGAAGTCCTACGGCTTTACCGAGGCCGATATGGACCGCCCGATCTTTATCGACCAGGTTCTGGGCCTGCAGGTCGCCTCGATGCGGCAGATCCTCGACATTGTGAAGCGGACCTATTGCGGCACCTTCGCGCTGCAATACATGCATATCTCGAACCCCGAGGAAGCCGGCTGGCTGAAAGAGCGGATTGAGGGGTTCGGCAAAGAGATCGCCTTTACCCGCGAGGGCCGTAAAGCGATCCTGAACAAGCTGGTCGAGGCCGAGGGCTTCGAGAAATTCCTGCATGTCAAATATATGGGCACCAAGCGCTTCGGCCTTGATGGCGGCGAAAGCCTGATCCCGGCGATGGAGCAGATCATCAAGCGCGGCGGCCAGCTGGGGCTGAAAGAGATCGTCATCGGAATGCCGCACCGCGGCCGCCTGTCGGTTCTGGCCAATGTGATGAGCAAGCCCTACCGCGCCATTTTCAACGAGTTTCAGGGCGGCAGCTTCAAGCCCGAAGACGTCGATGGCTCGGGCGATGTGAAATACCACCTCGGCGCGTCTAGCGACCGGGAATTCGACGGCAATTCCGTCCACCTTTCGCTGACCGCCAACCCCTCTCACCTCGAAGCGGTGAACCCGGTTGTTCTGGGCAAGGTCCGCGCCAAGCAGGATCAGTTGAACGATGAAGAACGCCGCGCGGTTCTGCCGGTTCTTCTTCATGGCGACGCGGCTTTTGCCGGTCAGGGCGTGGTGGCCGAGGGCTTTGGTCTTTCCGGCCTGAAGGGTCACAAGACCGGCGGCACCATGCATATCGTGGTGAACAACCAGATCGGCTTTACCACCGCACCGCATTTCAGCCGTTCCAGCCCCTATCCCACGGATATCGCGCTGATGGTTGAGGCCCCGATCTTCCATGTGAACGGCGACGACCCCGAGGCCGTGGTGCACGCGGCACGGGTTGCCACCGAGTTCCGCCAGAAATTCGGCAAGGACGTGGTTCTGGATATCTTCTGCTACCGCCGGTTCGGTCACAACGAGGGCGACGAGCCCATGTTCACCAACCCGATCATGTACAAGAAGATCAAGGGCCATAAGACCACGCTCCAGCTCTATACCGAGCGGCTGGTCAAGGACGGGTTGATCCCCGAGGGCGAAATCGAGGACATGAAGGCCGCTTTCCAGGCGCATCTGAACGAGGAGTTCGAGGCCGGCAAGGAATTCAAGCCCAACAAGGCCGACTGGCTGGACGGGCGCTGGTCGCATCTGGACAAAAAGGGCGAAGACTACCAGCGCGGAGAAACCGCCATCGCCCCCGAAACCTTCGCTGAAATCGGCCGGTCGCTGACCACCGCGCCGGAAGGGTTCAACCTGCACAAGACCGTGGGCCGCCTTCTGGAGTCGAAAAAGCAGATGTTCGAAACGGGCACGGGCTTTGACTGGGCGACCGCCGAGGCACTGGCCTTTGGGTCGCTTCTGACCGAGGGTTACCCCGTGCGCCTGGCCGGACAGGACGCCACCCGCGGCACCTTCTCTCAGCGTCATTCAGGCTTGATCGACCAGGTCACCGAAGAACGCTATTATCCGTTGAACCATGTCCGTGAAGGGCAGGCGCAATACGAGGTCATCGACTCGATGCTTTCGGAATACGCCGTGCTCGGGTTCGAATACGGCTATTCGCTGGCCGAGCCGAACGCGCTGGTCCTGTGGGAAGCCCAGTTCGGCGATTTCGCCAACGGCGCGCAGATCATGTTCGACCAGTTCATCAGCTCGGGCGAACGTAAATGGCTGCGCATGTCGGGCCTTGTGATGTTGCTGCCCCATGGCTTCGAAGGTCAGGGGCCGGAACATTCCTCTGCCCGTCTGGAACGCTTCCTGCAAATGTGCGCCGAGGATAACTGGATCGTCGCCAACTGCACGACACCCGCCAACTATTTCCACATCCTGCGTCGCCAGATCCATCGCGACTATCGCAAGCCGCTGGTTCTGATGACGCCGAAATCGCTGCTGCGTCACAAGCTGGCGATCTCGAAGGCCGAGGAAATGACCACCGGATCCAGCTTCCACCGGGTTCTGTGGGACGACGCCCAATACGGAAATTCCGATACGCAGCTGGTGGCGGATGACAAGATCAAGCGCGTGGTCATGTGTTCTGGCAAGGTCTATTTCGATCTCTTGGAAGAACGCGATGCCCGTGGGCTGGACGATGTCTACCTGATGCGCCTTGAACAGTTCTATCCCTTCCCGGCGCTCAGCCTGATGAAGGAATTGGAACGCTTCAAGCAGGCCGAGATGGTCTGGTGTCAGGAAGAGCCGAAGAACCAGGGCGCCTGGGGCTTCGTTGAACCCAATATCGAATGGGTTCTCAGCCGCATCGGCGCCAAGCATACACGGCCCGTCTACGCAGGACGCAGCGCCACAGCCTCGCCCGCCACGGGCCTGGCCAGCCAGCACAAAGCACAGCAAGCCGCGCTCGTGAACGACGCGCTTACCATCGAGGGGAAATAAGATGTCCGTAGAAGTCCGTGTGCCCACTCTGGGCGAGAGTGTGACCGAGGCAACGGTCGCCACCTGGTTCAAGAAACCCGGCGATGCCGTCGCAGTGGATGAGATGCTGTGCGAGCTGGAAACCGATAAAGTCACGGTCGAGGTGCCCTCGCCCGCCGCGGGCACCTTGGGTGAAATCGTGGCCGCCGAGGGGGAAACCGTCGGCGTCAACGCCCTGCTGGCGACGCTCTCTGCCGGT